>NZ_JBEXSD010000016.1:0-87215 GCF_040613495.1 Nocardioides sp. NPDC006273
ATCACACGCACACCAGTAAGCTTCGGAACTTCAGTTCCTGACCAGTCTGGTGACTGCTTTATTCGCTTTGTTCTTCGTGCTGAACCTTATCAGGCTCTCTTTCGCTTTCGCAATTCGGCGCCTTTCGCGCTTTCCTTGCCAGCTCCAGAAGCTTTCTTCCGGTCCTGCCTGCCAGACTTTATCAGACTCACTTTCGCTTTCCCAACTCGGCGCGTTCCGCGCTTTCCCTGGTCAAACTCCGGTGCTTCTGCCTCGTCCTGGAGGACTTTATCGGATCTCGCTTCGTTGTCCAATTCAGCGCATTCACACTGTTATCGGATAACGCAATATCCACACCAACACAGCCATGACGATCTGATCGGAATCAGATCTGAGTCCTGCAGCCAATCCTGAGACTTGCTGCCAGACACCCTGGATCGAGCGATGCTCGAAGAGCGGAGGTGGTCGCTCCGGGGCCGGAAGCCCGCCCGAAGACTCGCGCTTGCTTCCCGCCGCACCCTGGCGACTCGGAGAACACTACACACACCCTGGCGCCGTTTCAAATCGCCAGAGCAACTTTTTTCGTGCGATGTTCTAGACCCCACTCTAGACCCCCTGCACAAGGCGCGTGACCCGTTTGCCGCACGCGGCACCGGGCCCTCGCGGCCCTGCCTGTCACGCGGGCATGAAGAGCTCGACCGGATTGCCGGCCGGATCCTCTATCACGGCCTGAGCACCGCCGCGCCCGTCGATGCGGCTGGTGCGCACCCGCACCCCGGCCTCGCTCAGACGGCGGAGCTCCTGGTCGAGATCGGGCATCTCGAGCTGGATGCGGCTCCAGCCGCCGGCGCTCGGAAGGTTCCCGTCGTCGGCAGCCTGCCCGGCGCCACCTGCGCCGGGTTTGTTCAGCATCAGCCTCAGCCCGTGGCCCTCGAGCATCGCGAACCCGCCCGCCCTGGGGCCGACGTCCTCGAAGCCGAGCTCACGGTAGAAGGCGACGGCAGCAGGCATGTCGTCGACGATGTAGCGGAATCCAGGAATCATCTGTCTCTCCTCTCTGCGACACTAATGTTGCATAGTAGGCTCCGGGCATGGCTTCTCGTCAAGGGCGAACTGATCCCCGCGTCGTGCGCAGCCGGGAGAGGGTCCTCGAAGCGGCGCTCTCCGAGCTCGCCGAGCGGGGATACGGCGGATTCACCATCGATGGTGTGGCCACACGCGCCGGCGTCGCTCGGAGCACGATCTACCGGCTCGGGCACGACCGGCTCAGTCTGGTCGCCGCGGCGATGGAGACGCTCAACGTGCAGCCACGTCCGGAGGCCGGGGAACAGGACCCACGTGCTGACGTGGTCGCGATCGTCTCCCACCTCGCCTCCGCCATGCAGTCCTCTCTGATGTCCGACTGCCTCCCCGCGGTGCTCGACGGCGCCGAGCGCGACGCCGGCCTGCGGGAGCTGCACCATCGCTACAGCGAGGAGCGGCGTACGCGACTGATCGATGCCCTCACCCGAGCCCAGCAGGCTGGATACGCCGTCGGCGATCCGGGCCGGGCAGCCGAGGCACTGGCGGGTGCCGTGTTCTATCGACGACTGATGACGCCGGCCCCGCTGCGTACGGACGAGGTGGACGGTCTGGTGGCGACCGTTGTCGGCGAGCGGTGACTCGGAGGTCGGCTCAGCCGACGCCGATGTGCTGATAGTCGAGGGCGATCGGTATTTGCGACCGCGGTTGCCGGTGAGGAAGACGACGTGGTCGCCGTGGGCGCCGATCCAGACCGGGGACGTGCGTGGGGCACCGCCGGGGCCGATGGTGGCGACGTGGGCCAGAGCACCGAGCGGCTCGGGCATCTGGTCGAGCGCAGCCGTATTCAGCGGGGTAGCGGTGGTCAGCTGCCGCCGGCGGCGCTCAGCTCCTTGAGCGCGGCGCCGTCGATGCGGTGGACCTCCCACTCGTCCTGCGGGACCGAGCCGAGGGATCGGTAGAAGGCGATCGACGGCTCGTTCCACTTGAGCACCCACCACTCGAGGCGACGCCAGTCGTTCTCGACGCAGATCTCGGCGAGACGTACGAGGAGTGCCTTGCCGGCACCGGCGCCGCGGCGCTCCGGGTCGACGAAGAGGTCCTCGAGCCAGATGCCGTTGCGGCCGGTCCAGGTGGAGAAGGTGACGTACCAGACCGCCATGCCGATGATCGTGCCGCCCGTTCCATCGGTGCCAGCGGTCTCGGCGACGAGGCAGCGGGTGGTCGGCGTCCCGGACTCCGGGAAGAGCGCGGTGGTGAAGTCGGCCTCGGTGGCCTCGACGGCGTCGGGCTCCTTCTCGTAGACGGCCAGCGCGTGGACGAGGCGGAGGATCTCGGGTACGTCGGCGGGAGCTGCATCGCGGATGGTGACGGTCACGGTGCCGATCCTAGGGCTACCGACAGACAGAGATCGCCCTCCCCGAGCAGACTCGGGGAGGGCGATCTCGTTCAGCTCAGACGGGGGTCAGAGCTTGGAAAGCTTGGAGAAGGGGCTGGCGATGCGCACCAGCCGGGGACCGAAGTCGACAGTGACTGCGGCCGTTTCTTTGTTGACGACCCGACCCAGGCCGAAGGAGTCGTGGGAGACCAGGTCCCCAGACTCGAACTGCTCAATGACCGGCTCGGGATCTGCCTTGAAAGGACTCGCGGCGAAGTGTCGCCGCCGGGGGGTTGAGGTAGTCATCCCTTCGAGTATGTGGCCTCTGACACGAATAAGGGAATGCACAGGTTGGTCACAAAGACCTATCAGATCGTTTCAGGCCGGTGTGTAGTCGTTCGTTTCGTAGCTGGCACTGCGCCGATAGTGGGCCGAGATGCTGGGCCAGTTGGTGGTGATGCGGCCGTTCTTCTCCCGGTACCAGGAGGTGCACTTGCTCCAGACGCTGTCGGCCAGCTTCTCCTGGACCCTGGCGTCGTAGGCCTCCTCGACCTCCGCCCTGACCTCGAGCGGCCCGGCCGCGGCGACGTGGTCGGCGTACCGGCCGAGGTAACGGGCCTGGGTCTCCAGGAAGTAGATGATCGAGCCGCCACCGGTGTTGGTGTTGGGGCCGTACATGATCAGCAGGTTGGGAAAGCCGGGGACGGTCATGCCGTGATAGGCGTGGGCGCCGTCCTTCCAGTGGGTGTGCAGGTCACGGCCCTGGGTGCCGGCGATCGTCATCGGGGCGAGGAAGTCGGTGGCTTTGAACCCGGTTCCCCAGATGAGCACGTCGACCTCGTGGTGGCGCCCGTCAGCGGTCGTCACGCCGGTCGAGGTGATCTCGGTGATGTCCTCGGTGACCACGTCCACGTTGGGCTGGGCGAGGGCGGGCAGGTAGTCGTCGGAGAAGAGGATGCGCTTGCAGCCGAAGGGGTAGTCGGGCCAGACCTTCTCGAAGAGTCCGGGCTTCGCGGCCGTCTGGGCCTTCATGTGGCGCCTGGACCAGGCGCGCATGACGGCACCGAAGGGCTTGACGTGGAAGGAGGTGGTGAGCCACTCGGCCTGGACCCAGATCTTCGCCCGGTCGAGGAGCTGCCGGGTCGGGTGATCGGGGTCGGCGCGCTCGAAGTCCTTGCGCGGGACGATGTAGGGCGCCGAGCGCTGGAAGAGCAGGACCTGCGCCGCACTCTTCCGCACCTCGGGTACGAACTGGATCGCGCTCGCCCCGGTGCCGATCACCGCGACCCGTTTGCCGTCGAGGCTGAGGTCGTGGTCCCACTCGGCAGAGTGGAAGGCCTCTCCCCGGAACGTCTCGGTGCCGGGGATGCTCGGGATCGAGGGCCGCGAGAGCTGCCCGACGGCAGGCACGAACAGGTCGAACGTCTCGGTCTCCCCCGTGCTGAGGTCGAGCCGCCAGGTCTTCGCCTCGTCGTCCCAGCTGGCGGCGGTCACCTCGGTGCGGAACCGGACGTGGCGGCGTACGTCGTACTTGTCGACGACCTTGTGGATGTAGTCGAGGATCGCGGGCTGGCGGGAGAACTTGTGGGGCCAGTGCGGGTTCGGCTCGAAGGAGTAGGAGTAGAGGCTGGAAGGTACGTCGCAGGCGGCTCCCGGATAGGTGTTCTCCCGCCAGACGCCGCCGACGTCAGCGGCCTTCTCGAACACGACGATGTCGTCGTGGCCTCGCTTCTTGAGCTCGATCGTGGCGGCAAGGCCGCCGAAGCCGGTGCCGATGACTGCGATGCGCAAGAGATCCTCCGAGGGCCGGGAGCGACGATGTGACCTGGACCATACCGGGAGAATGTGAGCCGCCGCGCCGGCGAGACCGCACAGTAAGAATCGAGACGCCCCCTCGTCATCTTCCTTAGGTTCGGCTAACCTAATTACATGATCGTCTGCCAGTGCCGAGTCGTCACCGACCGTGACGTCGACGCTGCCCTGGCCGACGGCGCGCGCACGGTCAGCGCGATCTGCCGCTCCACGGGTGCCGCCCAGGACTGCGGCTCGTGCGTCTTCTCGGTGAAGAAGCAGGTCGCCCGGCATCTCGAGCAGGAGTGCTCGCACCTCGTGGCTGACGGCGCCGCGAGCTGACGCAACCGGACTCAAACTGAGTCTGTCCTCACTCCGGGGGTGCCGTGCCAGGATCGGGAAAGATCCCGCTACCGGAGGTACGTCATGCAGCCAGTCGATCCACGCGTCGTCGAGCTCCTCAACGAGGCGCTCACGTTCGAGCTCACCGTCACCAACACGTATTTCCTGCATGCTCGAATGCTCGACAACTGGGGTCTGCCCAAGCTCGGCAAGGTCTTCTACGACCTGTCCATCGACGAGATGCGCGACGCCGACGAGCTGATCAACCGGATCCTGATGTTCGACGGGCACCCCAACGTGCAGCGACTCAACCCCATCGAGGTCGGCGAGACCGCTGAGGAGATGCTCTCCCTCGCCCTGGCGAGCGAGCGCGCCGCGGTCGCCCAGTTCAACGCCGGCGGCGAAGAGTGCCACCAGCTCGGGGACCACGGCACCGCTGCCGTCTTCGAGGAGATGGTCCGCGACGAGGAGAAGCACGCCGACTGGTTCGAGTCCCAGCTCGACGCGATCGACCGCGTGGGTCTGCAGGCGTATCTGGCTCAGCACGTCGGGGCGGGCGAGGGACCCGGCTGAGCCGGACCCCTCGTTCCCCCTCAGGCAGCTTCCTCTCAGGCAGGCACCGCGTCGTCGATGCAGAGGATATTGTCCTCACTGTCCTTGAACCAGGCTGCGTGCCCGGTCTCACCCATGCCTGCGACATCACCGTCCCAGGTCAGTCCGGGCATCTCGTAGTGCTCGAAGCTGACACCCTTGCCGCGCAGGTCCTCGGTCTCCTTGCGGACGTCGGCCACGTGGAACTGGGCGATCGTGTGCCCGGCCTTGCCCGCCTGCTCGGTCTCGTAGAGGTGGAAGGACGTCCCGCCCGACGTCGTGTAGAGCAGCCCGCCGGGGTCCTCACCGCTCGGCTCTAGCCCGAGCTTGTCGGCGTAGAAGCGACGAGCCCGCTCGAGGTCGGCGGCCGGGATGTTCGCCATCACATTGCTGTCGGTCAACATCGCGGGCCTCCTCAGGCGCTCTCGAACCAGGGGCGGTGGAGGTCGTAGAAGGTCGCACCCTTCATCGCGTAGTCGAGCTCGCGGCGTACGTCCTCCGGCGGCTCCATCTGCTCGCCCTTGCGGGCCTCGTCCTCGCTGGTGAACGCGACAGTCTCGACGAAGCTGCCGTCCGCCTCGATCGCGAGGGTGCCGCCGAGGATCTCGGGGCGCATCTCGTGCAACTGGGTGGTGTCGGCCATCATCGCCTTGAGCCGGCTCGGGTCGTCGACGCGGCCACGGATGATCTGCACGAACCCGGCGTCGTCGGAGCCACCGTCGAACAGCAGCGCGACGTCGTCGCAGTCGTGGAACTCCATCGGCCCGTCCATGACCTCGGCCATCTTCGCTGCCCACTCCCCCTGCTCGGGGCGGTCGGAGTTGGCCATCGCGGCCTCGCGGGACTCGAAGCGGACCACCCCGATGAGCTGGCCGTCGTCGGTGAATCCGTAGGTGCCGCCCAGCCACCCGGTCGCACTCGGCGCCAGGTCTCGACGCCACTCGTCGAGCAACTGGTGAGCCTCGTCCTGCCGGGTGCAGGGGCCCTGAATCATCTGGATGAACATTGCTGCCTCCTCGGTCGTTGGTGTGCCAACGGACCGGTCGAGGCAGTTGCCGGGCCCCGGCCGGGCCCATTCGCAACGTACGTCCGAAGGGTCGCTCCGCACATGCCCCAAACTGGGCGTTTTTGAAACGACGCCGTCAGTCGACGTCGACCCAGTCGAGCGTGCGGTCGACGGCCTTGCGCCAGCCGGCGTACCCGGTCTCGCGCTGCTCCTCGCTCCAGGCCGGCGTCCAGCGCTTGGACTCGTTCCAGTTCTGGCGGAGCTCGTCGGTGTCCTTCCAGAACCCGACTGCCAGGCCGGCGGCGTAGGCGGCTCCGAGCGCGGTGGTCTCGGCGACCACCGGTCGGCTGACCTCGACACCGAGGACGTCGGCCTGGATCTGCATGCACAGCTCGTTGACGGTGACGCCGCCGTCGACCTTGAGGACCTCGAGGCGTACGCCGGAGTCCTTCTCCATCGCATCGGCGACGTCGCGGCTCTGGTAGCAGATCGACTCCAGGGTGGCCCGGGCGATGTGGCCGCTGGTGTTGAACCGGGACAGGCCGACGATCACGCCGCGGGCGTCCGAGCGCCAGTAGGGGGCGAAGAGTCCGGAGAACGCGGGCACGAAGTAGACCCCGCCGTTGTCCTCGACCTCCTTGGCAAGGGTCTCGGACTGGGCGGCGTTGCTGATCACCCTCAGTTGGTCGCGCAGCCACTGCACCGCGGAGCCGGTCACGGCGATCGAGCCCTCCAGGGCGTACGTCGGGGGCTGGTCGCCGAACTGGTAGCAGACCGTGGTGAGGAGGCCGTTCTGGGAGCGTACGAGCTCGTGGCCGGTGTTGAGGAGGAGGAAGTTGCCGGTGCCGTAGGTGTTCTTGGCCTCGCCGGCATCCAGGCAGACCTGGCCGACCATCGCGGCCTGCTGGTCGCCGAGGATGCCGGTGATCGGAACCTCGCCCTTGAGGGGTCCGTTCGCGAGCGTGGTGCCGTAGGCCTTGGGCTCTGAGGACGGCCGGATCTCGGGGAGCATCTGGCGCGGGATGTCGAAGAAGCCCAGCAGTTCGTCGTCCCAGTCGAGGGTCTCGAGGTCCATCAGCATGGTGCGGCTGGCGTTGGTGACGTCGGTCACGTGCACGCCGCCGTTGGGGCCACCGGTCAGGTTCCACACGACCCAGCTGTCGGTGGTGCCGAAGATGGCATCGCCGCTCTCCGCGGCCTCGCGGACGCCGTCGACGTTCTCCAGGATCCACTGGATCTTGCCGCCGGCGAAGTAGGTGGCCGGCGGCAGGCCGGCCTTGCGCCGGATGATGTCGCCGCGCTCGTCCCTGTCCAGGGCCGAGGCGATCCGGTCCGTGCGGGTGTCCTGCCAGACGATGGCGTTGTAGTAGGGCCTTCCGGTCTTTCGGTTCCACACGACGGTGGTCTCGCGCTGGTTGGTGATGCCGAGCGCGGCGATGTCCTTGTCGGTCAGACCCTGGCGGCCGAGCGCGGTCTGGATCACCGAGCTGGTGCGTTCCCAGATCTCCACGGGGTTGTGCTCCACCCAGCCCGCCTTCGGCATGATCTGCTCGTGCTCGAGCTGGTGGCGGGCCACCTCGTTGCCGCCGTGGTCGAAGATCATGCAGCGGGTGCTGGTGGTGCCTTGGTCGACGGCTGCGACGTAGTCGGGCATGTCGTCGGTCCTCTCTGTTTCTGTAGGTCTGCTCGGTCAGGCGGTCTTGCGCTCGGGCTCCAGGACTTCCTCGTCTGCTTCCCCGGGGATCGTTCCTACCTCCTCAGCCTCCTCCAGCGCGGGAAGGAAACGCGAGATCAACACCTTGTAGGCGCCGGCTCCGACGAGCGCACCGAGCAGCGGGCCGAGGATCGGAATCCAGAAGTAGACGTCTCCGGCTGCGGTCACCCATGCCCCCTCATACCCGGTGAGGAAGGAAGCCAGCCGCGGCCCGAAGTCACGGGCGGGGTTGATGGCGTAGCCGGCGTTGGCGCCCCAGGCCATCCCGATCCCGACGATCACGAACGCGATCGCGACCGGTGCGAACCAGGCGATCGGCGCGGAGTTCTTGGCATCGGTGATCGCCATGATCAGGAACAGCAGGATCGCGGTGCCGATCACCTGGTCGGCGAAGGCGGTGGTCAGGCTGATGCCCAGCGCCGCGTCGCCGTTGCCCGGGAGCGTGGAGAAGATGCCCTGGGTGGCGTGGGTGTGGCCGGGGTCGACGCTCGTGATCGCGTCGCCGTAGGCCGCTCGCACGATGAGGGCGGCGACGAAGGCGCCGAGGACCTGGGCGATGCTGTAGGGCAGTACCTTGCGCCACTCGAAGTCGCTGAAGACGGCCAGCGCGAGGCTGACGGCCGGGTTGAGGTGGGCGCCGCTGATCCGTCCCGCGGTGTAGATGCCCAGCATCACCCCGATCCCCCAGGCCCAGGCGATCGAGTCGTGATCGCCCAGCCCGCCATCGCCGGTCACGACCTGCGCGACCACACCGACTCCGAACAGGATCAGGATCATCGTCCCGGCGAACTCCGCGCTGAGCTCTCCGATGAGCGTTCGACGTGCCGGTGACGGGCCGCCCGAAGCGGTTGGTTCTGTCATGCGCTGCTCCTGCCGTGTGGGGTCTGGCGGACTCCAGCACGGTAGGGACGCGTGATGCCGGTCACAACCGCAGCCGTTCGGCATCGCCGAACGCTGCGTGTCTCGCGGGGTGGCACCGGCGGCCCCTGGACCGCCGAACCTCCGCTGGGTGCCGCGCTCGGCCTCTACGCTTTTACCGATGTCTCGGACCGTGCAATCAGTCGAGCGGGCGGCTGCGTTGCTGCGAGTGCTCTCCGCCGCCAATGAGCCGATGGCTCTTGGGGAGCTGGCGGCCGCCGTGGGGCTGGCCAAGCCGACGGCCCATGGGCTGCTGCGTACGTTGGCGGGGGCGGGCTTCGTCGACCAGGAGCCGGTCACCGGGCGTTATCTGGTGGGGTCGGGACTGCTCCGTCTCGGGTCCGTGACCCTGGATCTCAACGAGCTGCGCTCGGAGACGCTCAACTGGGTGGACACGCTGGCGGCCCGGACGGGCGAGGAGGCGCGGATCGCGGCCTACCGCGGCGGCTCCGCGGTGGTGGCACACCACGTCTTCCGGGCAGGGCCGGGAGTGCAGGTGATGGACACCGGGAGGTCGCTTCCGCTGCACGCCACCGCGCTCGGAAAGGTGCTGGTCGCGTTCGATCCGGGCGCGGCCCGCAGCGTCGTCGGGCGGCGGCTGGACCGGCTGACGTTCCGAACGATCACCGATCGGTCGGCGCTGCTGCGGGCGTTGGCGGACGCACGCGACACCGGGTGGGCCTCGGCCGTCTCGGAGGCGCGACCCGAGCTGGCCGGGATCGCGGCGCCGGTTCGCGACCGGGGCGGGTACGTGGTGGCCGCGGTGGGCATCGCCGGACCGGTGCCGCGGCTGTGCGACTCGCGCGGGCGGCCGCGCTCGGATCTCGTCGAGCAGGTCGTCGGTGTCGCCCGGTCGATCTCGCGGGCGCTCGGTCATGGCCGGGCGGCATGAGCAGCCCTCGCTATGTGGCCGCGCTCGACCAGGGGACGACCTCGACCCGGTGCATGCTCTTCGACCGCGAGGGCAGGATGGTCTCGCTGGCACAGCGGGAGCACCATCAGCACTATCCGCGCGCGGGCTGGGTCGAGCACGACCCCATGGAGATCTGGGACATCGTCTGCCGGGTCTTGCCGGAGGCGCTCGCGGATGCCGGGGCGTCTGCCTCCCAGGTCGTCGGGCTCGGGATCACCAACCAGCGCGAGACCACGGTGGTGTGGGACCGACACACCGGCCGGCCGGTCCACAACGCGATCGTGTGGCAGGACACGCGGTCGTCCGAGGTGCTGCCCGCTGTCGCCGCCGACATGCCCGAGGCGGAGATCCAGGCTCGGTGCGGGCTGCCGCTGGTGACGTACTTCTCCGGGCCGAAGGTGCGCTGGCTGCTCGACTCCTCTCCTTCCCTGCGGGAGCGGGCGGAACGCGGGGATCTCCTGTTCGGGACGATGGACTCGTGGCTGGTCTGGAACCTGACCGGGGGCATGGCCGGCGGGACGCACGCCACCGACGTGACCAATGCCAGCCGCACGATGCTGATGAACCTCAGCACGCTCGACTGGGACCCGGAGCTGCTGGCGGCCATGCGGATTCCACGGTCGATGCTGCCCGAGATCCGGCCGACGGTCTCTGCCTTCGGGACCACCGTCGCGCCGATCCCCGGGATCCCGGTGACGGCGGTGATCGGTGATCAGCAGGCCGCGCTGTTCGGGCAGGCGGGGTTCGACCGCGGCGACGCGAAGTGCACCTTCGGGACGGGCGGGTTCCTGCTCCTCAACACCGGCTCGACCCCGGTGCGTTCGCAGCACGGGTTGATCACGACGGTCGCGCATGCGATGGAGGGCGAGCCGGCGGCGTACGCGCTGGAGGGATCGATCGCCGTCGCCGGGGCGCTCGTGCAGTGGTTCCGCGACGGCCTCGGGCTGATCCGCTCGGCCGCCGAGATCGAGACCCAGGCGCTGACGGTGGCCGACAACGGTGGTTGCTACGTCGTCCCGGCGTTCACCGGCCTGTACGCACCGCACTGGGAGCCCGATGCGCGCGGCGTGATCGTCGGGCTGACCTCGTACGTCACCAAGGCCCATCTGTGTCGCGCCGTCCTCGAGGCCACCGCCTGGCAGACCCGGGAGGTCATCGACGCAATGAACGCCGACGCCTCTGCTCCGCTGACACAGTTGGCCGTCGACGGCGGCATGACCGCCGACAACCTGCTCATGCAGACCATCGCTGACTTCCTCGACATCCCTGTCGTCCGGCCGATGGTGGCCGAGACGGTCTCGCGCGGTGCCGCCTACGCGGCTGGGCTCGGGGCCGGGTACTGGCCGGACCGACAGGTCCTACGGCGGCACTGGCGGCGGGCGGCCGAGTGGCGGCCGGCCATGAATGCTGCCGCCCGGGATGCCGAGTTCGCTCGGTGGCGGCGGTCGGTCGAGCTTGCGATCGGGTGGGGGGCCTAGGTTCGGTCGTCGGGGAGACCTTCGTCCGGGGACTCGGCGAGGGACTTGAGTGCGCGGAGTCGGGCGTCCCAGGCGTTGCCGATGCGGTCGAGCTCGTGCGCGAGGGCGTTGAGGCGGGAGCCGAGGGCGGCGTAGACGATCTCGCGGCCCCGGCGCTCGGCGGTGACGAGGCCGGCTTCGGAGAGTACGTCGAGGTGCTTGACGATCGCCTGGCGGCTGACCGGGAGCACCCGGGCCAGGGCGGAGGCGGACATCGTCTCCTGCCCCAGCCGGGTGAGGACGTCCCAGCGAGTCTGGTCGCCCAGGGCCGCGCACATCTCGGGGAGGGTGGGCGTCGCGGTCACGAACGCGCCTCGAGGTACGTCTTGGCCGCCTCGAGCTCCTGGGCCCAGCCACCGTCGTTGCCCTCGCGCTCCTTGAGCCAGACCGCGGGGTCCTCGGACAGGGTGGAGAAGCCGCTCTCCAGAACCTCGAGGGTCACGCCGCCGGCGGGATTCTCCTCGATCCGGAACTCCACCAACGTGCCCTCGGTGGCGTCGCGGTAGGGCGTGCCGAGCCAGCGGAACGCGGCGTAGCGCGGCTCATCGAGCTCGATCGTGCGGAACCGGAACTCGCCCATCGTCGGGTGGGTGACCACGGCGACCTCGGTGCCGTCATCGGTGGTCTCGACGCGGGTGTCCGGGTCGTCGAGGACGGTGCCGTCGTTGACGTACCACCCGGGGCGGGTGATCAGGGACCAGACCTTCTCGGCGCTGGCGTCGATGACGATCTGGCGTCGGATGCTGTCGAGCTCGGCGAGCTCTTCGGTTGTGCGAACCATGGGTCCTCCTTGAGTAGTGGACGTGCAACCTCAGTGTTGCACTTCTCCATTACAGTCGCAACCCGCTGGTTGCAGATTGCCCCTGGGTGGCGTACGTCCTCTACTTCTCGATCCGCTCGAGCTTGGTCCAGCCGGTGTAGCCGCGCTTCTCGACCAGGCGCATGAGGTCGCGAGCCACGGGGACCTGCTCGACGAACATGGAGTCGAGCAGTGCGGCGAGCTCGTCGGGCATGGCCTGGTCGCCGTCGACGTAGGCGGTCCAGTCCTCGTCGGAGACCGCGTTCATCTGGGCGACGATCTGGTCGGCGATGGTCTCCAGACGCGGGTCGCCGGGCTGCCAGTCGAGCAGGTCCGCCATCTGCTTGTAGGTCTCGACAACCGCAGGATCATCGAGCTGGCCGACCTTGCTGCGGATGTAGGCATCCATGCTCTGCGGCTGCTGGGCGGCGACGAGGATCCAGGCGTCGCGCTCCCCCTCGACGATCCGTTCCGGGATACCGAGCTCCCGCATCCGTCCCAGATAGGCGACCGCCTCGGGAGGGAGGGCGAGCCCGTCGCCGTGGACGAGCCTGGCGATCCGCTCGCGGTGGCCCTGGAGCTCGCGGATCTCCAACCGGAGGCGCTTGTCGATCTCGGCGACAGCCGTCTTGAAATCGTCGTCGCCGGCGTCCAGCAGCTCCTTGACACGGGAGAGCGGGACGCCGGCGTCGGCGAGGATGCGGATCTTGATCAGGTCCACGACGGCGGCTGCGTCGTAGCGTCGGTAGCCGGAGTGGTCACGTTCGGGCTCCAGCAGCAGGCCTTTGGCGTGGTAGTGGCGTACGGCCCGGACGGTGACTCCGGCCGCAGAGGCCACTTGGCTGATCGTGAGCATTGCCGAATAGTGACAATGAACCGCATCGCTGTCATCGCTTTTCAGTTATCTGGGTGCTGCCAGCTTCGTCAGGCGAACTTGCGGCGGTAGGCCGCGGTGGCCAGGACGTACGCGACGACCAGGAGGCCGACACACCAGGCCAGCGCGATCCACAGCTCGTTGCCCGGGTCCTGGCCGGCGAAGATCGCCCGGATGGTGTCGACGATCGAGGTGACCGGCTGGTGCTCGGCGAAGGCCTGCACTGGGCCGGGCATGGTGTCGGTCGGGACGAACGCCGAGCTGAGGAAGGGCAGGAAGATCAGCGGGTAGGAGAACGCGCTGGCTCCCTCGACCGTGCCGGCCGTCAGCCCCGGAACCACCGCGAGCCAGGTCAGCGCGAGGGTGAACAGGGCCAGGATGCCGATCACGGCGAGCCAGTCGAGCACGCTCGCGCCGGTGCGGAAGCCCATCAGCAGGGCGACGAGCACCACCACGACCAGCGAGATCATGTTCGCGACCAGCGAGGTCAGCACGTGTCCCCACAAGACCGCGGACCGGGCGATCGGCATCGACTGGAACCGGTCGAACATGCCGCCGTTCTTGTCCTGGAAGAGACGGTACGCGGTGTAGGCGATGCCCGAGGCGATGGTGATCAACAGGATGCCGGGTAGCTGATAGCTGACGTAGCTCTCGTGGGAGCCGGTGTCGATCGCGCCGCCGAAGACGTACACGAACATGAGCATCATGGCGATCGGTGTGATCGCGGTGGTGACGATGGTGTCGGGGCTGCGGCCGATGTGTCGCAGGGAGCGGCCGGTCAGGATGGCGGTGTCGCCGAAGAATCGGGTGGTCATCATGACTCCTTCACGGTGGTGTTGCCGGCGGGGACGGTGCTGTTGTTGCTCTCGCTGGTCTTGCTGTTCTTGCCGGTGATGGCGAGGAAGATCTCCTCGAGGGACGGCTGCTTCTCGACGTACTCCTGCTTCGCGGGCGGGAACATCGCCTTGAGCTCGGCGAGGGTTCCGTTCGCGATGATGCGGCCCTCGTGGAGGATCGCGATCCGATCGGCGAGCTGCTCGGCCTCTTCGAGGTACTGCGTGGTGAGCAGCACCGTCGTGCCGCCCTCGGCGAGCTCCTTGACCGCCTGCCAGACCTCGATCCGGGCTTCCGGGTCGAGGCCGGTGGTCGGCTCGTCGAGAAAGATCACCGGCGGGTTGCCGATCAGGCTCATCGCGATGTCGATCCGGCGGCGCATGCCACCGGAGTACGTCGCGACCTTGCGGTTGCCGGCCTCGGTGAGCGAGAACCGGGCGAGGAGGTCGTCGGCGACCGCGCCCGGGTTCTTCTCGCGGAGCAGCTTGGCGATCAGGATGAGGTTCTCGCGACCGGTCAGGATCTCGTCGACGGCGGCGAACTGGCCGGTGAGGCTGATCGAGCCGCGTACGTCTTGGGCCTGGGTCCTGACGTCGAAGCCGTTGACCGCCGCCTGGCCGCCGTCCGCCTTGAGCAGCGTGGTCAGGATCTTCACGGCCGTGGTCTTGCCGGCGCCGTTGGAGCCGAGGAGGGCGAAGATGCTCCCCTTCTCGACGCTCAGGTCGACGCCCTCGAGGACATGTACGTCGCCGTAGGACTTGGTCAGTCCGGCGATCTGGATGGCTGGTGTCGGGTTCATGTGGAACAGCGTCGTGGGTTGACGCTGGGTCAAGGTCAAGCGGAAGTTTCAAACTTCTTTTCCGCTGGCCTGACCGGTCCGACAGGAGTGGGGTCAGCCCTTCTGCAGACGCCGCCAGCCACCGGCGCGATTGTTGGCGACGATGGCCCGCAGCAGCTCGGTCAGCGCTGGGCGGTCGATCGCGTCACCGCGGTAGATCTGGATGGCTCGCCCGGTGGCGTTGCCGTGACCCTGGTTGATGATCCCGGCGGGATCGGGGACGGTCGGGTCGTAGAGGAACAGGTTGATGTGGTCCTTGGTGGCGAGGAGGGCGCACACGTTGCCCTGCAGCACGAAGTAGGGCTGCACCGTCCGCTTGATCGTCTCCTCGATGTCCGGATCGGCATCGTGGATGATCTCTCGCAGCTCACGGCAGATGTCGCGCTGCCACTCGGGCAGGCCGTCGAGATAGCTGTCGACGCCGGCATGCGTGCGGAGGGTCATGGTCGCAATCTACGCCCGGGCCGCGGGCGCGTGGCAAGACAAATGAACAAGTCGACAAATCAATCCTTTGACTTCAAGTACTTGAAGTTCCTAGCGTCATTGGTGTGACTGCAACGACGAGTTCGCGGACGTATTCGATCCGCGAGGTGGCGACGCTGACCGGTTTGCCGGCCAGCACCTTGCGCTACTACGAGTCGATCGGACTGATCAGGCCGGTCAGCCGTGGCGCCAGCAGCGGGCACCGGGTCTACGACGAGACAGACCTGGACCAGCTGACCGGTGTCTCCTGCCTGGCCGCGATCGGGCTCTCGATCGACGACATGCGAGCGTACGTCGCCAACAGCCGCCTCGGCAGCGATGGCGCGACCGAGCAGATCGACATGCTCACCGAGCACGCGGCCCGCCTCGCCAGGGAGGCCGAGAACCTCGAGCTGCGGCGGACCTATGTCGGCCTCAAGACCGACTACTGGCGTGCCATGGCGGCGGGCGATCAGGCACGCGCTGAAGAGATCGGCGCGCAGGCACACACTCTGGCCGACCGGATCCGCAGCCGCGAGAGCCAGTGACCCACTACTCACCCCGACCCAGGAGAACATCCATGCGCGTCAACGCGTACGCAGCCCCTTCCGCCGGCGAGCCGCTGGCCCCCATCACCATCGAGCGCCGCGAGGTCGGCGTGAACGACGTCCTCATCGCGATCGAGTTCGCCGGCATCTGCCACTCCGACATCCACACCGTCAACGGTGACTGGGGCCGGCAGCCGTTCCCGGTCGTGCCGGGCCACGAGATCGTCGGCCGCGTCACCGAGGTCGGCTCCTCCGTCACCCGCCACAAGGTGGGTGACCGCGTCGGCGTCGGCTGCTTCGTGAACTCGTGTCGCGAGTGCGACAACTGCCGCAACGGCGACGAGCAGCACTGCTCGACCCCCGGCGGCGGGGTCGGGACGTACGCCGCGAAGGACCGTGACGGCTCGTTCACCCAGGGTGGCTACTCGACCCACGTCGTCGTGGACGCCGACTTCGCGCTCCAGGTGCCCGAGGGCATGGACCCCGCGGCCGCGACGCCGCTGCTGTGCGCCGGCATCACGACGTACGCGCCGCTGAAGAAGTGGGGCGCGGGTCCTGGCAAGAAGGTCGCGATCGTCGGGCTCGGCGGCCTCGGCCACATGGGTGTGAAGATCGCGCACGCGATGGGCGCCGAGGTCACCGTGCTCTCGCAGTCGCTGAAGAAGCAGGAGGACGGTCTGCGGCTCGGCGCCGACCACTACTACGCCACCTCCGACCCGGCGACCTTCGAGCAGCTGGCCAGCTCGTTCGATCTGATCGTGAACACCGTCAGCGCCAAGATCGACGTCGACGCCTACCTCGGCCTCCTCGCCGTGGACGGCACGATGGTCAACGTCGGCGCGCCCGCGGAGCCGCTGAGCGTCAACGTGTTCTCGCTGATCACCAACCGGCGCAACTTCGCCGGTTCGATGATCGGCGGCATCGCGCTGACCCAGGAGATGCTCGACTTCTGCGCCGAGCACGGCATCGGCTCCGAAGTCGAGGTCATCTCCGCGGACCAGATCAACGAGGCGTACGCCCGGGTGCTGGCCTCCGACGTGCGCTACCGGTTCGTGATCGACACCGCGACGCTGGTCTGATCAGTCACGAGCGGGCGAAAGTGGCAGCCGGATCCGGGTCCGGGCTGCCACTTTCACCCGCTCCCGGGCCGGGATCCGGCCTACGTCCAGTGCGCCGGTCGGGCAAGGCCCTCGGGGAGCCGGGTGCTCGCGTCGCCACGTAGGGCGTTGACCTGCGACTGGCCGAGGAAGAGGGCCTGGGAGAGATCCGCACCCGCGGCAGCCGCGTCACGGAGATCGGCGCCGAGCAGGTCGGCATCGGCCAGGTCGACGCCGCGCAGGTCCGCGGCCACCAGGAGCGCGCCCCGAAGGTCGGCACGACGCAGGTCCCGCCGACGCAGGTCGCGGCCGACGAGATCGGCACCGCTGAGCGCAGCGCCCGCGGGGCGGCGTACCTCCGCACTCACCTGCCGAAGCGCATCCCCGACGACCGCACGGAGCGCGGGGACGTCGGTGGCGAGCACCTGGTCGGCGGTGCCGCCCGCCGCCGAGGAGACCCGTGCGGTCACGTCGGCGAGCTCGGTCGAGGTGCCACGCCACCCGGCCTCCTCGAGCAGGGCCAGCATCTCGTGCAGCTGCCGCATCACCCCGAAGACGTCGAACATGCTCCGCCGCAGGTCCGGCTCCGTACGCCAGTCTGTGCCGCCGAAGGTCACCTGAGTGACCTGCTGACCGGCGCCGGAGCACTCGAAGACCGTGCACCCGGCGTACCCGCGATCACGCAGCCGGTCATGGATCCCGCACCCGAAGTCGGGACCGAGATGACGGCACGGGTCGCCGGCCGCCTTGTCCTCCGGGAAGTCCGCCGAGCGGGTGAAGGACAGCGCGACGCAGCACAGGCCGGCGCAGCTGGAGCAGTCCGAGCGGTACGCGGAGTCGGGAAAAGTCACGGCCTCATCCTCCCGTATCCGCCGACCGGGTCGTCACGCGAGCGCGTCGACGATGGCGGCGAAGGCCACGGCGTGCCCACGGGCGTTGCCGTGGATACGGTCGCGGGCGTAGATGGCCGGGTCGGCGGACAGCGGGTGGTGATGGGTGTCGATGTGGATCCCGTCCAGGCTGCGGGTGATCTCTGCGGTGATCCGGTCGAGGGTGTCGAACCGCTCGGCCATGTCCACCGCCTGCTCCGCACGCACCAGCCCGGACCGGGCGAGATCGAAGAGGCCGACGGTGAGAACGACGGCACCGCTCTCCGCCAACGGCCGCAGGAGCAGCTCGAGCTCCGTACGCAGCTGGTCCGGGTCGTACGGATTGAAGGCGTCGTTCCCGCCCGCGCTGACGAGCACGGCGTCGGGCGCGAAGGCCAGCGCCGGCTCGAGCTGCACCTCGCGGATCTCGGCGGTGGTCAGGTAGGGGATGGCGAGGTTAACCGACTCGAAGCCGGGGCGGGTGCTCGCCAGGGCGTCCACCAGGCGCTCGGCGAAGGACTCGTCGCGGTAGCCGTCCAGCGGGCCCCGGATGCCGGCGGTGACGCTGTCGCCGAGCACCGCGAACCGCTTCCACGGCTGGTGGCTGAGCCTGTCGGCGGCGGTCTCGGGGTCGGTGCAGTGGGGATCTGTGGCCTCCAGCTCGAAGCTGTCGGTGCGGGTCTCGGTCATCGGTGGGTCTCCTTGGTGGGCTGGGTGATGGGAACGTGGATCACGACCGGGCGCAGCAGCGCCGCGCCGGCCAGAGCGAGCAGGGAAGCCAGGGTGGTGAACCAATAGACCCCGGCGTACGGGCGGACAGCGGTGGTCGCGTCGACCTGGACGAGCAGCACGGACAGGACGGCGATACCGAAGGCGCCGCCGAGCTGCCGGGCGGCCATCAGCAGCCCGGTCACGGCGGCGAAGTGCTGCGGGGCGCTCGCCGTCGCGCCGGCCGTCGAGATGCCGACGGTGGTGAGGCCGACACCGATCCCCATCAGGGTGCCCACCGGCAGCCAGAGGCCGAGGAACTGTGGCGTCGTCGAGATGCTCAGCGCCAGCAGCGCGCTCGAGGTTGCCAGGATGGTCGCCCCGACCGCGATCATCCGACGTGGCGGGATCGGCGCCTTGACCCGGCCGACCCCCAGTCCGACCACGGCGGCCGCCAAGGCCGCGGGCGTCATGGCCAGGCCGGCGCGGAGCGCCGAGTACTGCCACACCTCGACCAGGAAGAGGACCCCCAGGAGCATCGTGGCAAACAGTGCGATCCCGTACGCGGTCGAGACGCCGGTCGTCACCGCGACACCGCGGTTCCGGAGCAGGTCGATCCGAAGACCAGGATGCTCGTGGCTGCTCGCCCGCCGGACCGCTCCGACCGTGGCGAGGATCGCGACCGCGGCCGCGGCCAGGACGAACCACGACCCCCAGCCCCGGGCGGGCGCCTCGGAGAGCCCGAGCACGAGAGCACCGATCGCGACCGCGATGAGCAGACTCCCCAGGACGTCGGGCAGACGACGCATGGCGGTGTCTCCGGCACGCAGCGGCCGCGCGGCCCAGACGACCCAGACGCCGAGCGGCACGTTGATGCAGAACACCGCCCTCCAGTCGATCCACTCGATGACCACGCCACCCAGCGCCGGTCCCGCGGCCGCAGCCAGCGCACCGGCTCCGCTCCACAGCCCGATGGCCGCACGACGACGCTCGGGAGGAACCTCGGCGAGGATGAGCGCGAGGGACGCGGGAGTCATCAGCGCCGCTCCGACGCCCTGCAGCGCCCTTCCCACGAGCAGCAGCTCGAAGGTCGGCGCCAGCGCGATGACGAGCGAGCACACGGTGAAGAGACCGACCCCGAAGCGGAACAGCCGGGCTCGGCCCGCCGCGTCGGCGGCGACGCCCGCCGGTGCGAGGAAGGCGGCGAACGGGATGACGTACGCCGTGGCGACCCAGGCGGCCGCGGTGGCACCGACCGAGAACTCGGCGGCCACGGGCGGCACCGCCAGATTGGTCACCGTGGTGTCGAGAAAGGCGAGCACGGTCGCCGATGCGCCGACCTTGACGGCGAGCGCCGGTCTTCGCGAGGTGTGTGAGGAGTCCATGCGAGCAGATTAAGCGTACGATCGTACGTTATGCAATAGAGTTCGATCGTGCGCTAAACTTCTGGCATGGCAGGACGTGCATCCGCGCAGGCGGCACTCGAAACCCGACGGAGCGTGGTCAAGGCAGCCGCCGACCTGGCTTCGATCGAGGGACTGGACAGCGTGACGATCGGCCGGCTGGCCGAGATCGTGCAGATGAGCAAGTCGGGGGTGATCGGCCAGTTCCGCACCAAGGAGGCCCTCCAGCTGGAGACGGTCGAGCTGGTCTTCGCCGACTTCCGGACCCGGGTCTGGGACACGGTCAAGCGGTTCCCGCAGGGGCTCCCCCGGCTTCTGGCCGCATGCGACGCCTGGACGGAGTACGCCGCGGATCCCGGCTACCCGGGCGGCTGCCTGATGACCCAGGTGACCTACGACTACGACGGTCGCGACGGCGCCGTCCACGAGCGCCTGCTCGAGGGCCGCAACCAGTGGCGAGCGACGTTGCGGGCCGACCTGGCCACCGCCGTCGAGGCCGGTGACCTGCCCGAGGACACCGACGTCGAATCGGTTGTGTTCGGGCTCGAGTCGCTCGCCTCGTTCATCACCCCCGCCCGCCTCCTCCACGGCGACATGCGAGCCGCTGACCGCGCCTACCAGGGCATGCGGCGGATCATCGGCGTCTAGGACGAAGTCCGACCGCGCGGAGTCGCCGGACGCACAGATCCCGCCGGACCAGAACCTCACGGCCCGGCCCGACGGGATCGTGGCCCGTCAGCGGCGATCAGGCCGGATCGGCCAGGAGCAGGTCGATGCGGGCCCCGTTCAGCATCAGCCCGCGGCCGCGGCCGCGGGCTCGGGCTCCGGCTCGGCCGCGGCGGGGGTGTCGCTGTCGGCGAGCACGGTGTAGACCTCCCACCGCTCGCCGTTGGGGGCGTTCTCGACCCAGAACTTGTCCTGCTTGGCGTAGCAGCAGGTGGTTCCCCGCTCGTCGACCGATGCGAAGCCGGCGGCGTGCAGCCGAGTCTGCTCGGTGTCGACCGTGTCGGTGTCGGCGACCTCGACGCCGAGGTGGTTGATGGTGCCGCCCTGGCCGGGATTCTCGACGAGAACCAGCTTCAAGGGCGGCTCGGCGACGGCGAAGTTGGCGTAGCCGGGCTTGGTCTTGGCCGGCTCGACTCCGAACAGGGTCGAGTAGAACGCGACCGACTTCTCGAGATCGTCGACGTTGAGCGCGAGCTGGATGCGTGACATGGGATCCTCCTGAAGCTCATATTGATGTCTGTCGATACGATACTCTGCACCTCATATCGACAACTGTCAATGTTTTGCGCCATGGGTCTAGAAGGGCTGCAGGTCGAACCGGCCCCAAGCGACGAAGGCGAAAAGGCTCAGGTAGAGGAGGTCCGGGCCGAGCAGCTTCCACTCGCTGCGCCGTAAGCGCGTGGTGGCGGCGCCGGTCATGAACATCACCATCCCGCAGGCCGCGAGCGGAGTCAGGATCGGAGCGATGCCCAGAGCCCCCGGAAGGATCAGGCCCAGGCAGCCGATGATCTTGACCGTCCCGATGAACTGGAGGTGGCCGTCGCCGAAGTCGTCGATCCAGTGCTGGCTCTCCCCCAGAGCGCGGTATCGCTCCCTCGACATCAGCAGCAGACTTGTGCCCCCGGCAGTGAAGGCCGCGGCGAGAAGCCCGGCGACGATCCACAGAATGACGTTCACAGTGTTCTCCTAGATCTTGTTACGACGGCCCGGCCGGGCTCGTCATGGTGATGACGGCCCAGGACGAGAAGAGGTAACCGATGACCGACCAGAAGGATCTGAGCGGGGAGTTCGAGGCACATCGGGCTCGGCTGCTGGCGATCGCGGCCCGGGTGCTCGGCAGCCCGGCCGACGCCCAGGACGTCGTACAGGAGGCATGGCTGCGGCTCGCCCGCCAGGAGCCAGGCTCCATCGAGAACCTGGGCGGGTGGCTCACGACCGTGGTCGGCAGGCTCAGCATCGACACCATCCGGTCGCGTACGACCAAGGCTGAGGTCTCCTACGAGGAGCAGTTCCGGGATCCGATCGTCACCCCGGACGACGCCGATGCGTCCCAGGGCCCCGAGGACCTCGCGATCCAGGCGGATGCACTGGGACTGGCGCTCATGGTCGTGCTCGGGTCGCTCCGCCCCGAGGAGCGGCTCGCCTTCGTGCTGCACGACATGTTCGCCGTGCCGTTCAGCGAGATCGGCCAGATCATCGACAAGTCGGCCGACGCCGCGAAGATGGCCGCCAGCCGCGCCCGCCGGAAGGTGCACGGTGCCCCGAGGCCCACCAGCGGCCGGCGCGAGCAACGCCGCGTGGTCGACGCGTTCCTTGCCGCCGCCCGGGACGGCGACTTCGACGAACTGCTGGAACTCCTCGATCCTGATCTTCGCTGGGAGCTGCACGGCAGCCGCGGCGTGACGGTGACTCGAGGACGTACGGACCTTCTCCGGGCACTTGCGCGCGGCGCCGACTCGGGCGTCACCGCCCGCCGTGTCCTGGTCGATGGCCGGCCGGGAGTCCTCGCCTGGGGTCCTTCCGGTGAACCCATGGCGCTGATGGCCTGCACGGTCGAGGGCGGGCGCATGACCAGGATCGCCTCCCTGGCCGATCGCGCCCGGCTCGAGCGGCTCGACCTGCCACCGCGGGAACCGGAGGAGTCAGACGCCTGAGGCCGGGGGCGCGACCGCCGCGATCCCATGGACAGCGTGCTCGAGCGAGTGCGCGGCCAGGGGGTCGGCGATGTCATCGGCCTGGAGCAGCAGCGCTCCGGGCAACGTGACCACACAGTGGCGTACGACCTCGACCGCTGCGCGGTCCCGCCGGTCCCACAGCGCGGAGGCGAGGTCGACGAGGAGCGTGCCGAGCTCCTTCTGGAGGTCGATCAGCTGAGTGCGTGCCGGCTCACCGGGGTCCGCTGCCAGCAGGTCGTCCGCGGTGACCGCGAGCAGGAGGCGAGCACCATCGGCGTTGTCCGTGGCGTACGTCGCCGGGGCGAGCGCCGCCGCGACGAGCGCAGAGGTCGCATCGCCGTCGAGCACCGCCTCGCGCACCCGGTCCCGCTGGAAGGCAAGGAAGCGGCCGGCCTCCTGTGCCCAGACGCGCGCCAGCAGGCCGGCGCGAGACCCGAACGCGTGGTAGACCGCACCGTTGGATGCGCCTGACACCGAGCTGAGCGCTCGGATCGTCAGGCCGTCGGCACCCCGCTCGATCCACAGCCTCCGGGCGTGGCCGAGGAGGTCGTCGAGGTCATGCTGCCGGGGACGTCCCATCGTCGGCTCGACGGCTCAGGCCGGCTCGGCGTCGCCGGAGCGGAGCGCCGCGACGACGTCGGCGAACATCCTGGCCTTGATCGTGCCGAGCGTGGCACGGTCCTTGCCTGCCAGGTCACGCACGAGCCCGGCAGCCGTCTCGGCCAGCTCGTCGGCGGCGGCGGAACCGTCGACCAGACCCACCGCGGCGGCCTCTCCCCCGCCGTAGCGCCGGCCGGTCGCCATCGCGTCGAGCGCGGTGCGCGGCGTCAGCTTGCTGGTGACCAGGGCGTTCATGCCCGGGGTGAAGGGGATGTGGATGTCCACCTCGGGGAAGCAGAAGTAACCGCGGTCCTCGCGCATCGCCCGGTAGTCGTGCGCCATCGCGAGCATCGCGCCGGCACCGAACGCGTGCCCGTTGACCGCAGCGACCGTCGGCACGGGCAGGGTGAGGACGCGCGCGAAGAGCGCCTCGACCCGCTCGACGTACCTGTCGTGCTGATCGAGGTTCTGCCCGAGCCACTCGAGGTCGAGTCCGTTCGAGTAGAACTTGCCGCCGCCGGTCGAGACCAGCACGGCTGGCTCGGTCGTCGACTCGATCCGGTCGAGAGCCTCCTCGACGGTCTCGAGCCAGTCGGGTGAGAAGCGGTTCTCATCGGCGCCGAGATCGAGTGTCCATACCGGTCCGTCGTGGGAGATGGTGACCATGGCGCTGCTCCTTCGTCTGCGACCCGCGGTTCGCGGGACTGGCTGCTGCGTCGACAGTAACAGAGCGTTGCTCTAAAATTGGCCGGACTATGGTGATGAGCATGAGCATCCCGATCGCCCTGCCTGATCTCGCTGCCACCCTCGAGCGGTTCGGCAGCGGGTTTCTGCTGACCACCGCGGGCGAGCGGATCAAGGTCGTGGTCGTGGACCCGGTCATGGAGGGCTCCTACCTGCGCGTCTCCGACCCCGGTGGCGGCACCCGTGCGAACCTCGCCACCAATCCGGTGCTCACCCTCACGTACGCCCCGCTCGAACCGCGCGGCCACGCGCTGATCATCGACGGCACCGGTCGCGTCGATGGCTCCGACGTCCTCGTGACGCCGACCGGCGCCGTACTTCACCGACCGGCATCGCACGCCTCCGAGCCGGTCGCCGGGGACGGCTGCGGGCAGGACTGTCGACCGGTCGACTCGTCGGGCTCGGCCTGACGCAGGACAGGACGGTGCGCCCGTAGGCTCGACCCATGAAGACCTCGACCACCGTCCTCGTCACCGGCGCGACCGGGTTCATCGGTCGACGACTGGTCGCGGAGCTGACCGAAGACGACACCAGGGTGCGCGCGATGACCAGGCGCCCGGACGACTACGACGGTCCTGGTGAACCGGTGGGGGCCGACGTCGGCGACCCCTCCTCTCTGGACGCCGCGCTCGAAGGGGTGGATGTCGCGGTCTATCTGGTGCACTCGCTCGATCACGACGACTTCGAGGATCGCGACGCGCGGGCAGCACGCTCCTTCGGTGCTGCCGCGTCCCGGGCCGGGGTGCGCCAGATCGTCTATCTCGGCGGGCTCGGCGACGACGGCGACCTGTCGCCCCACCTGCGCTCCCGCCGAGAGGTCGAGTCCCTGCTCGGTGAGGCCGGCGTCCCCGTCACGACGCTGCGGGCCGCGATCGTCGTCGGCCACGGCGGCATCTCCTGGGAGCTGACCCGGCAGCTGGTCAAGAACCTCCCGGCCATGGTGGTGCCGAGATGGACGGCCACCCGGACGCAGCCCATCGCCGTCGACGACGTGATCCGCTATCTGGCAGGTGTCATCGACAACCCGGGCGCGATCGGCGAGACCTTCGAGATCGGCGGCCCCGAGGCGATGACCTACCTCGACATGCTGACCGTCGCCTCCGAGCTGGCCAACGGCCGATCGATCCCGGTCGTCCCTGTGCCGGTGCTGACACCCCGGCTGTCGTCGTACTGGCTGGCGCTGGTGACCGACGTCGACCTGACGACCGGGCGCAACCTGATCGACTCGATGACCACGGAGGTCGTCGTGCAGGACCGGCGCATCCTCGATGTGGTGCCCGGCGATCCGCTGCCGTATCGCGAGGCAGTACGCCGGGCGCTGGCCGAGCGGCTGGCCGACGGGAAGAGGGTCTGAGCGACCACGCTCGCGGCGTACGAAGCCCTCAACCGAACAGCAGCGGCAAGGCCAGCAGCATCGACAGCGACCATGCGCAGTGGGTGAGGATCGGGGCGAGGACGCCGCCGGACGCGCGCCGCTCGAACCCGACCACGACCCCGAGCAGGATGGCGGCGAAGGCCAGCATCACGTTGCCGGTCGCCAGTGTCGCGATGACGTAGGCCACCGACGTCCAGGCGACGGGGTGGCGGGGCAGAGCCGCATAGACCGCGCCGCGGAAGAACAGCTCCTCCGCCACTCCGTTGACCGCCGTCACCACGATCAGGATCGGCAGCGAGCCCTGATCGGCGAAGTCGACCACCGACCGCACCTGCCGGTCCAGCCACGCGATCTCCCGCACGACCAGGCCGCCGACCACGAAGACGCCCGCCAGTCCCAGGCCGAGCAGGATCGGCGGCAGCACCGGGCGGACGAGCCGGCGCTCGCCCTCCCCGTCCTGCTGGCGCCAGGCACCGATTCGTCCCAGATACAGCGGCCCGGAGGCGAATGCGCCGATCGCCCACACCCCGGCCAGGGCGAAGGTCGCCGGATAGAACCAGAAGCTGCCCGGCTCGATACGCAGCGAGAATCCGAGCACCACCGCGCCGAGCACCACGAAGCCGAACGTGACCAGCTGACGGCGACGCAGGGCGGCGTCACTCTGACGGTGGTCACGCGGGACCACCTCCAACAAGGACCGGCGCACCCAGCGACGCACGAGACCCCCTCGCTCCGGTGACGGCTGCGTTCGCCTCCAACCTACGGGGCCGACGTGACGACGCAGACGCATCGGACCGTCTTCGGTAGAAGATTCCTCAGATGACGGCGACGGCGTTCGCCGGCGATCCGGTCGCACCGGTGACGTTGAGCGGCTTCACGCTGAGGAAGGCCTCCCACCGTTGGAGATGGTCCATCCGGCGCGCCAACGGCCCGAGGCGCCACAGCTCTCCGAGCGGCATGCCGAGCTTGGCCAGGAACTCCTGATGCATCGTGCCGCGGTCGTTCAATGCCGTCTGGAGGAAGGGCGAGTCGGGTACGGCAGGCAGGCACTCGACCGCGAAGGTGTCCGCGGCGAGCAGGGCGAGGCCGGTGTCCCAGGCCCAGTCGAGCACCTCCTCGCTCTGCGCGATGCCGGTGGCACGGCCGAGCGCCTGCTGCGCCAGCTTCTGCTCGGCGGTGAGACCGAGGAACCACTCGCACCACCCGGTGTGGAGCATGACGACATCACCGGGGCGCAGTTCGATTGCCTGCGCGGTCAGGGCCTGGTCGATGTAGGCATACGGGATCGGCTGGCCGGCCTCGTGGTCGAGGCTCTCCTCACGCCGGGCGAGGAGGCCGGCGATGTCCACCAGGACGCCGCGGCCGACGATGGGACGGTCGGCCCACACCTGGATGCCGAGCTCCTCGGTCCCTGGTGCGATCAGCTCGTCAGCGGTGCCACCGTAGAACCCGGCGTCGTCTGCGCGCCGGTTCCGCAGCCCGTCGATCTGGGTCGAGGACTGGAGGTAGAAGCCGTCCAGGTAGTCACCGCGGTGAGCCGGGTGGTTGCCGTAGATGATGTGCTCGGCCGGCTTCGCGGCCTGGAACATCCCCGGCATGAACGCGTCGATCGGGTAGTCGAGTCCGAAGGCCTCGCCGAGCTGGACGAGGCCGGCCGCGGCCACCACGCTCTGCTCGTCCGCGAACGACGGGGTGCCGCGCCAGGGATCCGCGAAGAGCTCCCAGGACGTGCCGCGCAGCAGGCCGGGCCGATCGTGGAGCTCAGCCCGGCTCGGGAGATCGTGCGTGGTCATGGGGGATCCGTTCGTCTCTCAGCCCGGCAGGATGCCGGGGGCCGCCAGACGGCTGATCCCAGTATCTCGCGCCTCGCCCTGGCCTAGGGTCGTTTCTGTGCCCGAGAACTGGCTGAACGAGACCCGCGAGTCGTACGACACTGATGCCGCCGGCTATGCCGAGAAGGTACGCGGCCTGTTGGACGATCGCCCGTACCTGCGCGCTGGACTGGCGGTGTTCGCCGAGGCAGTGCGTGACGGCGGGGCCGTGGCCGATGTCGGCTGCGGCCCGGGCTACGTCACCCGGCACCTCCACGACCTCGGGGTCGACGCGTTCGGGATCGACCTCTCCCCCGAGATGATCGCCATCGCCAGGCGGGACCATCCTGATCTCGGGTTCGAGGTCGGGTCGATGACCGATCTGCCGCTGGCGGACGGATCTCTGGGCGGCGTACTCGCCTTCTGGTCCGTCATCCACATCCCCGACTCGGCGGTGCCCGGAGTGTTCGAGGAGTTCAGGCGGGTGCTGCGACCCGGCGGTTCAGTGCTGGTCGGCTTCCATGTCGGCGACGAGACTCGGCACTCGACCATCGGCTACACCGGGCGCTCGATCAATGTCGACAGCCACCGCCGTACGCCCGAGCAGATCTCCCAGTGGCTGCGTGAGGCCGGGTTCACCATCGAGGCTGAGCTCCTCATGCGGCCCGACGACGAGGTTCCGGGCGCAATCGTCTTCGCTCTGAAACCTGTCTTCGACTGATCAGGAACGAAGAAGCGTACGAAGCGCCTGCCTCCTTAGGCTCGTCTCAACAGACCACGAGGAGAGGGCAGAGCGATGACCAAGAGCAGCACGTTCACCGAGGAAGAGAAGGCCGCCATGAAGGAGGCCGCCGCCGAGCGCCGGACGGCCGCTAAGCGTGGGACCGGCAGCAAGAAGGCCGCGGCCGACCTCGCGGACTGCCTCGAGAAGATCGAGGCGATGGACGAGAACGACCGCGAGATCGGCGAGACGCTCCACCGGATCGTCACCACGAACGCGCCCGACCTCGCCCCGAAGACCTGGTACGGCATGCCCGCCTACGCCAACGCCGACGGCAAGGTCGTGGTGTTCTACAAGAGCGCCGGGAAGTTCAAGATGCGCTACGCCGAGGTCGGTTTCCAGGAGTGGGCCAACCTCGACGACGGCGACATCTGGCCGACCGTCTTCGCCGTGAAGGTGATGAACCCGGCCGTCGAGGAGAAGCTCACCGAGCAGGTGAAGCGGGCCGTCAGCTAGCCGGCGTGATGCTCGCGGTAGCGCTGGTAGAGCCGCTCCAAGAACCTGTCGAGCTCCGCGGCCATGTCCTCGTCCAACGCGGGGAAGGAGAAGGTCGCCTTGCCCGTACGGCGCTTGCGGAATGCCTCCGACGAGTCCTCGAGCGCGTCCGGCCAGGTGTCGACGGCGATCGCGTAGAGGCTCACCTTGTGTGCGCTTCGCTTGACCGCGGCGAAGTAGTCGTGAGCGCCCGAACCCGGCCAGCGCAGCGACGGCATCCCGTAGATCGTGCTTTCCTCGAGCTCGTCGCGGTAGCGGTCGAGGGGCGCCCAGATCCGATCTTCGACGGCATTGAGGTCGGCCGTGTCAGGAGCGTATCCCCGGGTCAGCCGCCTGAGTGTCAGTTCGCCGCGATCGATTCGCGGGCGAGCCGCTCTGCGAGGAATCGGCTCGCCCGGTCGAGGGCGGCATCGGCCTCGTCCAGCGATCCGGCCTGATTCTGGAAGACGTGAGGCAGAGCGGCGGCAACCTCGAGGGCCACCTCGACGTCCGCCTCGGCGGCCCGGGCGGCAAGACGGATGGAGTCGTCCAGGAGCACCTCGTGGGATCCGACCTGGATCAGAAGCGGCGGAAGGCCGGCGAGATCCGCCAGCGCCGGGCTGATCAACGGATCCGCAGGGTCGGCGCCGCCGACGTACCGGTCGGCGAACCACTCGAGGGCGGCACGGTCGAAGAGCGGATCGGCGGCGCTCTTGGTCTCGATCGTCACCCCGGAGAGCGTCACATCGGTCCATGGCGAGAACACCACCGCGGCCGCCGGCTGCGGAAGGCCGGCCGCTCGCGCGGCCAGCAGCGTCGCCACTGTCAGTCCACCGCCGGCAGAATCGCCGGCGAGGACGAGTCGGTCGGGCTCGACACCCGCCTCGAGCAACCCCCGGTACGCCGCCAGCCCGTCCTCCACCGCTGCCGGATACGGCGCCTCGGGAGCGAGCCGATAGTCCACCGAGATCGCTCGTAGACCCGCACGGGAGGCAAGGCCATCGGCCAGTGCCGCACCGGTGCGGGCCGAGCCGACGACGTACCCGCCGCCGTGGAGGTAGAGCAGCGTCCCCGCGGTGGCCTCGGGGTACAGCTCCAGGCCCGCGATCCCACCGATGGTCACCGACCTGGCGCCGGCCTCGCCGGGGAGAGTACGGGTCTGGCCGGCGTCGAACCCGGCACGAGCTTCCTCGACGGTCACCGAGGGGTCGAAGGGAAAGGCGCGGATGGCCGCGTCCAGTTCGTCGCGCTGCTGCTTGCTCATGGTGGTGCCTCCTGCGTGGGGAACGATGTTGAATCGGCTACGGCAGCCTCGGTCATGTCAGGGTCATCGACGTTCCATCGCGGCAGCCACCCTCGCGGCGAGGCCATCGAGGACATCGGCGTAGGCATCCGGGACCTGCACCTCCAGAGTCATCCCATCGCCTCCCGCGGTGATGACGAAGGTGAAGAACGAGCAGCAGTCGGTCTCGCGGGCGATCAGCCCGCCTGCCCTCCGGGCGACCTCAGCGTCCGGGATGAGCTCCAGTCGCAGCCTCGTGGGTGCCACACGATCGGTGTTGCGGACGGCGTCGGCGAAGAAGTCGTCGAACTCGGCGACACGGAGAGGCTGCTCAGCGGTGGGCAGGCTGCAGGTCGGCGGGACCCAGGAGTCGTCTCGGGTCGTACTTGCCTGGTCGCGCCTGAGATCGGTCGCTGCCATCTCGTCAGTCGGCTCCGGCTTCATCTGAGCGGGAGCTCCGGAACCGCGCCGGCAGCCGGCACAGCCAGGCGGCGATCCGCGTTCGCGATGGCGACGTCGTTGATGCTGGCCTCGCGGCGCTGCATGAGTCCGTCCGGGGAGAACTGCCACAGCTCGTTGCCGTAGCTGCGCCACCACTGGCTGTCAGCATCGCGCCACTCGTACTGGAACCGGACAGCGATGCGGTCGTCGGTGAATGCCCAGAGGTCCTTCTGCAGTACGTAGTCGAGCTCGCGCTGCCATTTGCGAGTCAGGAACTCCACCACCTCCGCCCGACCGTTGATGAACTCGTCGCGGTTCCGCCAGATCGTGTCGGGCGTGTAGGCGAGGGAGACCCGCTCGGGATCGCGGGTGTTCCAGGCGGCCTCGGCGGCCTTCACCTTCTGGTTCGCCGTTTCGGCATCGAACGGCGGGAGCGGTGGTCTGGGCATGAGAACTCCTTCAGCAGTTGTCGGTGGATGGCGACCGAGGCTCCGCAGCTAGCGTCCGACGCGGATCTTGAATAATGATATATAGTAGCTTTTCCATTAGGTCAACGAATTTGGAAACAGACCGAGGTGAAGGTCCAGGTGGTCGACATGGAAGTCCCGAGCCTGTATCCCGATCAGCCCGCGCCGATTCGGCTCATGAACACGATCTGGGCCGATCGCGGTGATCGCCATGACTGCTTGACGACGGTTCAGGTGGCCCGCTCATGGATGCGGTCAGCGGAGATCCGTGGCGGCAGTCGGCTGGGCGCCGAACAGCTCGACCGGCTGCGCGAGCTGCGCGACGGCCTGCGTCGGGTCGCAGCGCATGTCACCGCCGACGATCGCGAGCACGCGCAGACCGACCTGACGCTCGAGGAGGCGATGGCTGCGATCAACGCTCCGCTCGCGTCCTCACACCTGCTCCTCGCACGGTCCGCGGACGACACCGTCGAGGTCAGCTGGCAGCACGACACCGAGGGATTCGACACCGTCATCGCCGAGCTCGCGTTCGAGGGTGCGCGGCTGCTGGGCGACCCCCACAACGAGCTGTTGCCCTGCCACGGACCCGGCTGCGTGCTGTATTACGTCCGGAGCAAGACCAGGCGCGCGTGGTGCGGACCGATCTGCGGCAACCGTGCGCGAGTGGCTCGCCACTATCGACAGAACCGGGATTCACGCTCATCCTCAGCGTGACGCCGGCGCTTTGCGAAACCATCGAACCGAAGGGTCGTCCCACCATGGTGAGCATCAGCAGAGAGACCACGGCGCAGACCCACGAGCGTCTCCGCGCCGTGATCGCGCAGGCCGACTTCGTGGTGCACCAGGGCGTCTGGGCATTCGAAGAATCGCCCGTCGATCAGCCCCCGGAGATCACCACAGAGACCCTGGCGGTCGTCAGGGACGAGGAGAGCTGGAGCCGCCTGGTCCCGCTCACCGACCCGCATGACGAGGTCGAGAAGTTCGGGATCTTCTCCTTCCACTTCCCCGAGAGCTCGGACAACAGCGGGTTCGTCGGCTGGCTGGCCTCCCACCTCAAGGCCGAGCTGGGCACTGGCGTCTTCGTCGTGTGCGGCAGCAACTCTGCCCGCGGTGGCATCTACGACTACTGGGGCTGCCCCGCCGAGCTTCTGGACCAGGCCGTCGCCGCCGTCACCGAGCTTCGCTCTCCGGGGGGCCAGGGCACCACCTAGAAAAACTAATGGATTATCACTAGATGATCATTAGTCATCGTGCTAGACATCTCCCATGCGTAGAACCACCGCCTCGAGAGTCTCGCGAGCCGCGATCCAGGTTGATGGCGAAGCGGCCAGCTACCTGACGGTGGCCCAGGACGGCCCGGTTGTGTTGCTTCTCCACGGCACGTACTGGAGCCGTGTCTGGCTGCCGGTACTCGACCGGATCGCGGATGCGGGCTTCAGGCCGATCGCGGTGGATCTACCCGGGACGGGGCGCTCGGGAGGAGAGCTGAACCTCGAGACGGCCACAGTGCCCGCCCTCGTGGACTGGGTGGTTCGATTCACCTCAGCGCTGAACATCTCCGGGCCGGTCGCTGTCGCGGGCCATGACATCGGTGGCGCGATCGCCCAGCACCTCCTTGTCCACCACCGGCTGGAGGTCACTCGACTGGCCTTGGTCGACTCGGTCACCTACGACTCCTGGCCGGTGCCGAGTGTGGCCCGGTTCCGGGATCCCGAGACCGTCGCGGCGACCACCGCTGATGAGTTCCTCGCTGCGCGCAGGGAAGCGGTGACGAGGTCGCTGGCCGGCGCGGCGAGCGCGCGGAGGGTCGCGGAGTACGTGGATCCGTGGACTGATCCGCGAGTCCGCCGCTCCTGGATGGCCATGGCGGGCGCGGCCGACAGCCGCTACACGCTTGCTGTCGTCCCCGCACTGAAACGCTCCGCGACGCCCAAGCTGCTGATCTGGGGCGAGGACGACGGCTCCCAGAAGGTGGAGTACGCCGAACGGTTCGCCTCGGAGATCCCCCACACCACGTTGATCCGCATCCCCGGGGCGGACCACATCCCCACCGAGTCTGCCCCCAATCAGATCGCTCACGCGCTCGCCGACTTCTTCACCGTCGGCCGCTGAGATACGGCCCGGAGCGGGCCACACAGCCGCGCCAGAACCTGACGCGGTCCATCAGAGGAGAGGAACACACTCATGACCGATATCGACGTCGCCGTACTGCTGGGAAGTCTGCGCGCCGACTCCATCAACCTGGGCATGGCCCGCGCGCTGGCCGCGGTCGCACCCGACGGCGTACGCGTGACGATCGTCGACGGGCTGGCGGAGGTGCCGTTCTACAACGAGGACATCGACAACGGCAGTGTTCCTTCGGCAGCCCGAAACCTGCGCGAGCGGGTCGCAGCCGCGGATCGGCTGATCGCGGTCACCCCCGAGTACAACGGCTCGACGCCGGCAGTGCTCAAGAACGCCATCGACTGGGTCTCCAAGCCGTACGGCGAGGGAGCGATCACGGGCAAACCCTTCGCCGTTGTCGGTGCCGCGCCCACTCCGTACGGGGCGAAATGGTCACACGAGGCCACCGCCCGTTCGGCAGAGATCGCCGGAGCGAGAATTGTCCCCGACGCGACCTTGAGTCAGTCGGCGACGGACGTCGATGTGGCGACCGACCCGGACGTTCGCGCAGCGCTACGCGTGATTCTGGATCGCTTGGTGGCATTCGAGAGCGGCGCCAGCGACGTCGCACACGAAGAAGAGGCGGTCCGCGACTCGGCCTGAGCAGCGACTCGCGACGCGGCAGCTGCCTGCTGCAGAGCTGTCGAGATGCAGTGAAGATTGACGGACTTTCCCGCGCGGAAGGACGCTGCCGATGCTCTGAAGAAGTCGGAACAGCCGGGCGGCGAGTCAGATGAGCTGGTGGCGTGGAAAGGCGAGTCGGACTGCCCACGTGCGGGACGGTGCCTCATGAGCGCCCCACCGAGCCGTCGAGTATCGCCACTGCCGGGTGGTTCGTCACCAGCGCGTCGGCTCGTGGTCGTGCTCACCCAACTTGGGTGCAGGAGAGCGGAAGGTGTCGAGTCCGTTGCTGAACCGGGTGGGGAACCTGGCCTGCGTGACCAGGTCGCCCTCGGCGGAGATCGTCGGTACGAAGAGTTCCCGTGCGTGGAGCACGGGATGCTCGAGCAGCTCGGACGGCGTCGCTATCAATGGGGTCCAGGGCAACCCCGATACGTGTTCGAGGGCACTGAGGCGGTCGTGCCACCAGACCAGAGGTCGCTGCTGGAAGACGGTGCGGAGCAGCGCGCCCACGGCGTCGGCGTGACGCGTACGGGTGAGACGGTCGTCGTACTCATCGGTGCGGAGCTCGGGGAACTCCTCCGCTAGCGAGGTGCGGAACAGTCTCCACGAGGTGTCCTCGAATGCGGCGAGGACCAGCCGGCCACCGTCCTGAGTGTCGAAGACGTCGTTGTCTCCCATGACCAGTTCTCCCGAGGTGGCCGGGGCCGCCTCGGGAAGGGCCAGGGTGAATGGGGCGAAACAGGCGGCGGTGGCGTCGGTCAGCGATACGTCAAGGTGCTGCCCCACGCCGGTGCGTTCGACGCTGGCGAGCGCGACGGAGAGCGAGAGTGCCGCGTAGAGGCCACCGATGAGATCGGCGACACGCACGCCCGGGCGGGTGACCAGCCCGTCGGCGCGCGCAGGAACCCCGAAGAAGCCGGACAGGCCGAGGAAGTTCAGGTCGTGACCGGGCTTGTGCGCGTAGGGCCCGTCCTGCCCGAAACCGCTGATCGAGCACATCACCAGTCCAGGGTTGACCCGACGAAGGACGTCCCAGCCCAGCCCAAGGCGGTCCATCACCCCCGGGCGGAATCCCTCGACCACGGCATCGGCCGTTCGCGCCAGGTCCAGGAATGCGTCGCGACCCGTTGCCGTCTTCAGGTCGAGTACGACGGATCTCTTGTTGCGGTTGAACGCGGAGAACCGTCGGTCGTTGAACCGCGACAGGTCACCCTGCGGGCGCTCGACCTTGAGGACGTCAGCGCCCAGGTCGGCGAGCAGGACCGTGGCGTAGGGGCCGGGGATCAGTGCCGAGCAGTCGATGATGCGGCGACCGCTGAGGAACGACCAGTCCACCTGTTCCCCGCCCGCGCTCACGGTGTGTCCTCGCGCGGACGAAGCGCGGAGTCGACGTCCCTGGCGTAGGGGCGGTAGAGCAGCGCACTGCCGAGTCCGTTGGCGACGGTCAGGGCGCAGGTGACCAGAAGCAGCGAAGTACGCAGGTCCGTGGCGTCGCCGAGCACGCCGGCCAGCAGTGCGTAGCCGGCGTACGCCAGGCCGTCCACGACGGACACGGAGACCGCGAAGGCGAGGGCTCGCAGCGGCGGTGGCACCACGGCCATGATCAGCGGACGGTTCACCACCGGAACCTGGCCCTGCAGCAGGCCGAGCAGCGCGAAGAACACCGCGTACGCCGCGATGGAGTGCCACGTGAAGTAGAGGGTCACGAAGGCTACGGCGGCGTATCCGAGCTGGCTGGCCTGGAGCATCAGCACTCGTCCGGTGCGAGGGTACAGCCGGTGCACAGCGTCGAGGATCCGACCTCCGGCGACGGTTCCCACGACATAGCCGAGCGCGAACGGCAACGCGATCACCGACGCGGTGGCGGTGGTGAAGCCACGGTCCTCGACCAGGAAGACGATGCCGAAGCTCATCATCACGTTCTGTCCGGAGAAGACTCGCTGGACGAGGATTCCGCGGAACGTGCGAATGCCGCCCAACTCCTTGAGCCCGGCACCTACCTTGCGGGACTTGGTCTCCAGTTCATGCATGCTGGGCCCCGGATTCTCGACGGACGTCGTACGCCGGGGGTCGTCGAGCAGGGTGAGCAGCAGCAGGCCGATCAGCAGGCAGATCGTTCCGGAGATGACGTAGCCGTAGCGCCAGCCCTGGTCGAGGTGGCTCAGCAACCCGAAGATCGGAGCGCTGGCGCCCGTGATGATCGCGACGCCCGCGTAAAGCAGCCCGATGGCCCGGCCTCGATGGGTGTCGGCATAGATGTCGCCGACTATCCCCAGGGCGATGGCCCCCGACCCGGCGAACCCAGCAGACGCGATGCCGTAGAAGAGGAGGAACTGCCCGAAGTCCTGCGAGAGGCCGGCCATGATCACCCAGATGCCCCAGAACCCTGAGCAGGTGGCCAGCACGACCCGCCGGGGGAAGCGGCGCGACAGGAGCGCCCACGGAATGCTGGTGACCACGCCGACACTCTTCGCGACCGCCACGATCACGCCCAGCGCGGCGGACGAGAGTCCGAATGCCTCCTTCATCAGCGGGAACATCACCGTGGTGATGCTGCCCTCGGCGTTGTCCATCGACGTGCTCGCGGTGAGCAGGGCGAGGTTCTTGCCGCGGCTTCGGCGGGTTCCGAGGTTGGCCTCGGTGCCGGCCGGGGCCATGGCGGTCATCGTGCCACCGCGCCGGTGAGGAACCAGCCGTCACGGAAGGATTCCGCGGTCAGCTCGGGCGCCTCGCGATACCCCGGCACCACGTCGCTGCCACGGACCACGATCTCACCGATCTCGCGGATCCGGGTCGGCGTCATCGGCGCGGCGCCGTACACGACACGCGTCAGGCTGCTCGGGTCGAAGTCGTCTCCCGAGCACGACTGAGCGTCGGGCCGGTGGATCGCCTGGCGGCGGAGGAAGCGGGCGAGGTTCACGAGGGGCTCCCATCGGTAGGTGCTGTGGCGTGCGAGGCAAGGGTCTGGGCGGCGAGCAGTGCGAGTGCCGCTGCCTGGTCAGCCAGGACGCTGTCGTCGAAGACCGCGTGTGGCGAGTGGTTGGGGGCAGGGACGCCCGGGTGACCGGGCGGGGTGGCCAGCAGCAGGAACATCGCACCGGGCACCCGCTGGGTGATGAACGAGAAGTCCTCGGCGCCCATCGTGGGTGTGGGAGCCTCGAGCACTCGGTTCTCACCGAAGGCGTGGCGCAACCTCGACAGCACCGCTCCGGTCAGCGCCGGGTCATTGACGACACTGGGGTAACCGGTGCTCAGCTCGACGGTCGCCGTCGTGTCGTGGGCTGCCGCGATCCCCTCGACGAGTCTGGGCAGCGCCTCCTTCAGGACGGAGAGCGTGTGCGGTGACATCGTTCGCACCGTTCCGGTGAGCGAGGCGGAGTCGCAGATCACGTTGGCGGCGCCGACTCCGGCGGCCAGGCTGCCCACCGACACCACGACCGGGTCGAACACGTCGAATCGCCGGGTGACGAACGACTGCAGGGCGAGCACGACCTCGGCGAGGACGGGCACCGGGTCGCAGGCTTCGTGGGGTCGTGACCCGTGTCCGCCGCGACCGTGGACGGTCACTGCCAGCCTGCTCATGCTCGCGGTGACCGCGCCCGGTCGGGACACGAAGGTGCCGCGGGGGCCCGGCCGGACGTGAACGGCGTACGCCGCGACCGGCAGCTCCCCGGTGATTTCGAGCAGGCCCTCGTCGATCATTTTCGCGGCTCCGGCGTGACCCTCCTCACCAGGCTGGAACATGAGGACGACGTTGCCTGCCAGCTCGTCCCGGATGCCGTCGAGCAGTCGGGCGGCTCCGACGAGTCCTGCGATGTGCAGGTCATGACCACAGGCATGCATGGCGCTGCTCGTCGAGGCGTAGGGGAGACCGGACTGCTCGGCGATCGGAAGGGCGTCCATGTCAGCACGCAACAACACGGTCGGGCCCGGGCGTCCCCCGCGCAGCACGGCGACGACGGAGGACAGCCCAGTGCCGGTGGTGACCTCGAGGTCGAGTCCGGCCAGGGCCGAGAGCACCCGTTGCTGGGTACGCGGGAGGTCCAGACCGACTTCCGGATCGCGATGGATCTCTCGACGCAGGGCGACGAGGTCGGGCAACAACGCGTGGGACGCCGTCAGCAGCCGGTCAGTGGGCGAGGGGAGTTCTCGCATCCTAGAGCCTCACTTAATGAACAAAGTGTATGATTTCGAACTAGATGTTCGAAAGAGTAAGCCGGGTCACATTGACCGTCAAGTGCCGGAGGTGAACGCAATGCGGGTCGACAGCCGACGAGGGAGCCGGATCCGCGCTTCACCCTCGGGGACCCACGGTCTCGAGACGGGCAGCCACACACCGGACGCGGCCGGCACCCTGGCCGAAGCCGTGGCGGTTGTGGTTGTGGTTGTGGGGACCGTCGCCGGATGGGAGATCATGTCGTGGTGATCTCGACAGGCGTGTCCAGCAATGAGGCGGCTCCGGCGGCGAGGGGGGCCGGTGCCGACCGGCGGATCCGGCGCACCCGCACGGCGATCCGCAATGCACTCCTGGAGTTGTGTGTGGAGCGTGAGTTCTCGGCCCTCACCGTGGAAGACGTTCTGGAGCGAGCCGACATCGCGCGGGCTACGTTCTACGCGCACTACCGAAGCAAGGAGGACGTGCTGGTCGACCTTGCCCACGAGCTCGCCTCCGACCGTGCCGATCGGATAGCCCAGCACGAGGCGAAGCATCCGGAGGGCTTCACGGGTGATCCGGTGCGCATCGTCTTCGAGCACGCGCAGGCCCACCGTGACGTCTACCTCGTGATTCTTCAGGGCGCGGGAGACGGACGCGCCCTGCGCGAGTTCTTCGACCAGACGAGTCGCCAGGCCGAGACACTGTTCCGGGCCCGGTCCGAGCATGCCGGGGTGGAGCCGCGGGTGCCGCTACCGCTGGTCGCGCGGGCCTGGGCTGGGGAGGTCATCGGCACCCTGGTGTGGTGGCTCTCCGAGGACACCGGCCTGCCCGCGGACGAGGTCGCGGCCCTGCTCAGTGACCTGTCGGTGCGCGGTCGGCGCTGGGCATCGGGGTCTTCCGAGGACTGAGCGCGGTCGGTCATGCTGTGGCTCCATCGCGTCATCGACGCGCTTGCCGATGTCGGGTCTGCAGCCGAGCGGAGTCGACGGACTCGTCAGCCGGAACTCCCGACGCATCCAACGGGCCAGGAACGAGAACGATGAAGTCTGCAGCGCTGGTCGCCACGATGAATGTCTAGTGATGCAGTGTTGAGAAGTCGGGGTGTCCCGTTTCGAAAGTTCGCTGCATCTCGACAACACACCAGCGTCAGTGGGCCATGTCGACGAAGCGGCTGTAGTGACCCTGGAAGGCGACGACGAGGTCGCGGGTGGGGCCGTTACGGTGCTTGGCGATGATCACGTCGGCCTCACCGGGGCGGGTCGACTCCTTCTCGTAGACGTCGTCGCGGTGGAGGAGGACGACCATGTCGGCGTCCTGCTCCAGCGAGCCTGACTCGCGCAGGTCGGAGACGGCGGGGCGCTTGTCGGCGCGCTGCTCGGAGCCACGGTTGAGCTGGGACAGCGCGATGATCGGGACCTCGAGCTCCTTGGCCAGCAGTTTGATCTGACGGGAGAACTCGGAGACCTCGAGCTGACGGGACTCGACCTTCTTGCCGGAGCTCATCAGCTGGAGATAGTCGATGACGATCAGCTTGAGGTCGTGGCGCTGCTTGAGCCTTCTGGCCTTGCTTCGGATCTCCATCATCGTCATGTTGGGGCTGTCGTCGATGAACATCGGCGCGCTGGAGACCTCGCCCATCTTGCGGGCCAGCTTGTTCCAGTCATCGTCGGACATGTTGCCGTTGCGGATGTGGTTGAGCGGCACCTTCGCCTCGGCGCTCAGCAGACGCATGGTGATCTCGGAGCGGCTCATCTCCAGGCTGAAGAAGACGCTGGTCAGGTTGTTGTGGATCGAGGCCGCACGACAGAAGTCGAGAGCCAACGTCGAGTTGTGGGTCGGGATCATCGAGCGACCGGCCAGGTAGAGGTGCTCATCGTTGTCGACCTGCACGCAACGTACGGGGACGCTTGCCACCGGCGTGACCGCATCAACCTTGACGACAGTGCCGTCGGGCATATCAATCGTGTGGATCTGACCGACCGCCTCAGCGAGACCTCGGGTTGTGCGTATCCGCGCACGAGGGAAAGTGGTCGAAATGGGCTGCCTTGAGGCGTCCGAGCGGGCCACTTCTGACCACTCTGCGGCGATCGCGGTCGTCAGCCATTGGTGCTCAGCGTCAGCAACAATGGTCGACCCATCGGAGAAGGTGACCTCGTAGCAAGGACGTCCTTCCATCACCTCGGTGGCCGCGACGACTCGCGTTGGGCGGCCGTCGGCCGCGTACAAGAGGTCTCCTACCTGGACCTCCCCCATCGTCGTCCAACCGTCAGGTGTCACCAGCGGAGTGTCGAGAGCGAGGGCCTTACCCATCGCAGGACGGGCCGCGACGATGATCATCTGACCGCCGTGGAAGCCGTTGGTGAGCTCGTCGAAGTCGGCGAAGCCGGTGGGCACGCCGTAGAGGCCGGCCTCGCGGTTGGAGATCGCCTCGATCTCGTCGAGGACGCCGTCCATGATGTCGGCGAGCGGGGAGTAGTCCTCACCGGAGCGCTTGTCGGTGAGCTTGAAGACCTCGGCCTGGGCCTCGTCGACGATGTTGTCGACCTCGCCCTCGCCGGCGTAGCCGATCTGGACGATCTTGGTGCCGGCCTCGACCAGGCGGCGAAGGACGGACTTCTCGCGGACGATCTCGCCGTAGTAGCCCGCGTTGGCCGCGATCGGGACGTTGGAGGCGAGCGTGTGCAGGTAGGGGGCACCACCGATGCGGTCGAGCTCGGCCTTGCGGCGCAACTCGTCGGCGACCGTGACCATGTCAGCCGGCTCGCCGCGACCGTAGAGGTCGATGATCGCGTCGTAGATGGTCTCGTGCGTCGGCCGGTAGAAGTCGGTGCCGCGCAGCGTCTCGGAGACGTCGGCGATGGCGTCCTTCGAGATCAGCATCGAGCCCAGGACGGCCTGCTCGGCAGCCATGTCCTGCGGCGGCGTGCGATCGTTGACCGCGCGCGGGGCGTTGCCCGGCTCGTACGCCGCGGGGCCGTCGCCCCACTCCTCGAACGGCGGCTCCGGGAAGTCGCCCGAACCGCCCATCGAGCCGGTCTCGGTGACGCTCATTCCCATGCCCTCCCTGGTCTGCGGATCGTCGCGGCGGGATCTCCATCGATCCCGGCCCACGCTACGGGTGAGCACCGACAGTCCTGCTCGCGCAGTCCCCGGCCAACTCTCGACGACACCCTCAAGTCTCCGCGACCCTACGTCGCAGACCACATCGGCGACAGCAAGTTATCCACAGGCCCTGGGGATAACTAGGGGATAGCGGTGGACGAGCCCCTGGCCAATGTGAACAGCCTGGGGAACCGCCTGTGCATAACTGGTGCAAAAGCGGCGTCGAAGCACCTCTGACCTGGGGTTTCACTCTCCCAAGGCTGTGGACGAAAGAAAGTACGTCACCTATCCGGGTTCACGACCGACATGGCTGTGCCGATACGGGCGTTTTGTCGACATAGCGCCGCGACGACGTTTTCCACAGGTTTTCCACCTGCCCTGGAAAGCGCTCCGGCCGGACGGTGTTTAACCTTGACGCCGTGACGAACCCGGCGGATGCGAAGACCTACTCGAAGACCGACCGCCGCGGTCTCGACAAGGAGATCTGGCGACTCGCGATCCCCGCGTTCCTGGCCCTGGTGGCCGAACCGCTCTTCCTGCTGTCGGACTCCGCGATCGTGGGTCACCTCGGCACCAGCGAGCTCGCCGGTCTCGGTGTCGCAGGTGTGGTGCTGCAGACGATCGTCGGTCTCTGTGTCTTCCTCGCGTACGGCACCACGGCATCGGTCGCCCGCCGCATCGGCGCCGGGGACACCGCCGGCGCCCTCCGGCAGGGGATCGACGGGATCTGGCTCGCCGTCATCATCGGCGTCCTCGTCACGATGCCGGTGATGGTGCTGGCCGAGCCGCTCTGTCGCGCGGTCGGCGCGGGCGACGAGGTGGTCGGTCCCGCGACGACCTACCTCCGGATCGCAGTCGTCGGGGTGACACCGCTGCTGATGATGCTCGCGGCCACCGGCGTGCTCCGCGGACTGCAGGACACGCGCACGCCGCTGGTCGCGGCGGTCGTCGCCAACGTACTCAACATCGTGCTCAACGTCGCCCTCGTCTACGGAGCGGGCCTCGGGATCGCCGGTTCGGCGATCGGTTCGGTGATCGCGCAGGTGCTGGCCGCCGCCATGCTGACCTACGTCGTGGTGCGGGCCGCCCGCAAGGAGGGCGCGCCGTTGCGCCCGGACCTGCCCGGGATCCGGGCTTCCGCGAGGGCGGGCGTTGCCCTCGTGGTGCGTACGCTGACGCTGCGTCTGGCGCTCCTGGCCACGACCTACGCCGTCACCCATCTCGCCGTCGGCGACCAGGCCGTCGGGCTGGCGACCCACCAGATCGCCTTCACGCTGTGGACGTTCCTGGCGTTCGTGCTCGATGCGATCGCGATCGCCGCGCAGGCGCTCACGGGGCGGTCGCTGGGGGCTGGGGACGCCGATGAGACTCGGGCCATCACGGCCCGGATGGTTTGGTGGGGCGTCGTGATCGGGGTCGGGGCCGGCGTACTCCTGGCGTCTGTCTCACCGTTCCTCGGCGCGCTCTTCACCGGGGACCCGGCGGTGCGGGACCTGCTGGTGCCGGTGCTGCTCGTGGCGGCGATCGCGCAACCGATCGCGGGCGTCGTCTTCGTGCTCGACGGGGTGCTCATCGGCGCCGGCGACGGTCGCTACCTGGCCTGGGGCGGAGTCTGGACCCTGGTCGCCTACGTCCCGCTCGTCGCGCTGGTCGTCGTACTCGGCGGCGGGCTGGTGTGGGTGTGGAGCTCCTTCGCGGTCGGGTTCATGGGAGCGCGCTTCGTGGTGCTGACGCTCCGGGCGCGGTCTGACCGGTGGCTGGTCACCGGCGTCTGATCCTCGGCCGCCGCCGCTGGCGCAACTCGGTTGCGCCGAATCCGACTCGGCGTCAGGGTCAAGACATGCCCGCCGACCCGAAGAGCACGCTGAAGTCCTACATCGATGCCCGCCGCGAAGCCCTGATCTCCAAGGTCGAGGGTCTCTCGGAACGGGAGGCCCGGTTGCCGCGTACGCCGACCGGCACCAACCTCCTCGGCATCATCAAGCACGTCACCGGAGTCGAGGCCGTCTACCTCGGGTCGACGTTCGATCGTCCGTTCCCCGAACCCGAGGCGCTGATCTCGGACGAGGTCTTCGAGGTCGACCCGCAGGCAGACTGGTACGCCACGGAGGACGAGACCCTCGAAGGGATCATCGGGCTCTACCGTCGGGTCATCGCGCACGGGAACGAGACGATCGACGCGCTACCGCCGGACGCCATCGGACACGTGCCGCACTGGGGTGGCGAGGAAGTCACCCTGCACCAGATGCTGGTGCATCTCTTCGCCGATCTCGCCGGCCACGGCGGACAGGCCGACATCCTCCGCGAGGAGATCGACGGCGCCGTCGGCTGGCGCAAGGCCGGCGACAACGTCCCCTCCGAGTACGACTGGTCTGCGTACGTCGCCAAGCTGACCAAGATCGCGAACAAGTTCTGAGCCGAGACGTCACTCCGGTCGGGCGAGACGTCACTCCGGTCGGACGAGACGTCACTGCGGTCGGTCGAGATGGCACTCAGGTGCCCAGTCGGACGACCTGAGTGACGTCTCGGCCGACGTACCTGACGCCTCGGCGAAAACGAACAAGGCCCGCCTCCCAGAGGAGGCGGGCCTTGCGGAATCCCTAGATCAAGCGGGGACCACGTTGAGGGCCACCTTGGCGGACACCTCGTCGTGGAGCTTGACGGAGACCTCGTGAGCACCGAGGCCCTTGATCGGGTTGCCCAGCGCGATGGTGCGCTTGTCGATCGACTGGCCGGTGGTCTCGTTGACCGCGGCGGCGATGTCGGCGGCGGTGACGGCACCGTAGAGGCGGCCGTCCTTGCCGGAGCGGACCTTCACGTTGACCGTGTTGGACTCGAGCTTGTTCTTGATCTCGGCGGCGTGAGCCTCGTCGCGCACGGAGCGAGCCGAGCGCGCAGCCTTGATCGACTCGGCCTGCGACTCTGCGCCGCGGGACCAGCGAATGGCGTCGCCACGCGGGATCAGGTAGTTGCGGGCGTAGCCGTCCTTGACCTCGACGACGTCACCGGCGGAACCGAGCCCGGTGACCTCCTGCTGAAGGATGATCTTGGTAGCCATGTCGATCCTCCTCAGCGACCGGTGGAGGTGTAGGGCAGCAGAGCAACCTCGCGCGCGTTCTTGACGGCGATGGCCACGTCGCGCTGGTGCTGGACGCAGTTGCCGGTCACACGACGCGCACGGATCTTGCCGCGGTCGGAGATGAACTTACGGAGCAGGGTGGCGTCCTTGTAGTCGACGCCGGTCGCCTTCTCCTTGCAGAACTGGCAAACCTTCTTCTTAGGCTTGCGAATCACTGCCTTGGCCATTGTGGTGCTTCCTTTCTAGAAGCCCGGCCCCCGCCGCGGAGCGGCATATGGGTTGAGTGCCGGAATGGTTGAGGGATTCGGATTGGGTTGTTGCTGATCAGAAGGGGGGCTCGTCGTTGCCCACGCCCGGGGCTGCCCACGGGTCGTTGGCCGGTGCGCCGCCGCCCGCGTTGGCGGGCTGCTGCGGAGCCGGCGAGGCCCACGGGTCGTTGCCTCCGGCCGGAGCCTGCTGCTGGCCACCACCCTGGGGACCGCCGTAGCCGCCACCCTGGTTGTAGCCACCGCCCTGGTTGTAACCGCCACCGCCCTGGCCACCACCCTGGCCGCCGGACTGGCGGCTGGCCTTGGTGACCTTGGCGGTCGCGTAGCGGAGCGACGGACCGATCTCGTCGCACTCGAGCTCGAAGACAGTGCGCTTCTCGCCCTCGCGCGTCTCGTAGGACCTCGACTTCAGGCGACCCTGAGCGACGACACGCATGCCGCGCTGCAGGGACTCGGCGACGTTCTCAGCAGCCTGGCGCCAGATCGAGCAGCGCAGGAAGAGGGTCTCCCCGTCCTCCCACGCGTTGGTCGTCCGGTTGAAGCTGCTGGGTGTCGAAGCAATCGTGAAGTTGGCAACGGCTGCACCCGACGGTGTGAAGCGAAGCTCCGGGTCGTCGGTGAGGTTGCCGATCACGGTGATGACGGTGTCGCCTGCCATGAGATCTCCCTTGAGTCTGATCTGGTTGTCGGTGTCGGTCAGGAGTTACAAATCAATTGAACTGGCCTAGGGCCCAAAGATAGGGCCCGGTACCGACATTTCCGACGGTGACATCCGTGTCACTTGGACGGACGGATGACCTTCGTACGCAGGATCTGCTCGTTGAGGCCAAACTGGCGGTCGAGCTCCAGAACGGTCTTGGGCTCGGCAGTCAGGTTGACGACGGCGTAGATGCCCTCGGCGTTCTTGTTGACCTCATAGGCCAGACGACGGCGTCCCCAGACGTCAACGTTCTCGACGGTGCCACCATCAGTGGTGACGACCTTCAGGAACTTGTCAAGGGTCGGGGCGACGGTGCGCTCATCGAGGCTGGGCTCGAGGATCACCATTACTTCATAGGCGCGCATAGCGTTCTCCACCTCCTACGGACTCGGCGGCCATGGTCTCTCCATGGCAGGAGGGCTGATGCGATGTCCCGTCTCCATCTGTGAAGGGGGACGCGTCAGCGTATCAACCGGCGCCTCCCTCACCCGAATCCACAGTCTCGGCCGAATCCACGGCCTCGACCGTGAACGGCACCGTGATCACCTCGTCGTCGGCGAGCCGGAACTGGGCCCACAGGCGGTAGAGGCCGGCCTTGGGTACGTCCAGGTGCAGCCCGAGCTCCGGCCCGAACGACGTCCCGGGGACCGCCAGCTCGGTGCCTTCTGCGTGACCGTGCACGAAGGTCTTGCCGTCCGCGCTCATGACCACCACGTGGCCGGCAGCGCCGAGATAGGGCTGTAGATCGTCCACGCTCTTCCCGGTGCTGTCCTCGAACCTGAGGTGCAGGTCGTTCTGCTGGTCGGCGACCACTGCGCCTTCGAGTGTGACCGTCAGACTGTCGACAGTCGACGATCTCGGGCTCTCCTCGAGCGGGACGGCCGGGGGCTGCGTACCTTCGATGGTGAGCTGCTGCCGGTCGAGGACGTCAGCGATGTCGGCACGCCGGCGGAACTCGGTGTCGACGCGGTAGGTGCCTCCGGCGGGGAAGGTCACGTCGGTCTCGAGCTCGCCGGGGCGACCGGTCGGCTCGGCGTGCAGGTGACGGAACCAGGAGAGGTCCTGGCTGGTCACGATGACGTGCATCCACGCCTGGTGAGTCCGGCCGAGGTCGGTCACCGACTCCCCCGTCTCGGCGTCGGTTACGAGGAACCGGAGCCCGCCCTCACGCCGCGTGATCGCGACATCGATGCCCGACTCGTCGGAGACGACAGGGGCCACGTCGATCTCGTGCATCTCCGTCATCGACGGCCGCATCGGGCTCATCCCCTGCGCCCACTCCAGGATGCCGTTCATCCCTCGCTGCGCCGGCTCGCTGCGCGACACGTAGGTCAGCGCGGCGCCGATCGCGACCGCGACCACGGCGGTGACCACCAGGTACCCACCGTCACGGGCCTTGGTGAGGAAACCACGGCCGGCGTACGCCTCGGGGGTCTCGGGACGCTTGAAACCGCGCAGCCGCAGCGCGTTGGTGACCACGCTGACCGAGCTCATCGCCATCGCGGCGCCGGCGAGGACCGGGTCGAGGAGGGCGAGCGCGGCGACGGGGATGAGGAGCACGTTGTAGGCGAACGCCCAGAACAAGCCCTGCTTGATCGTGGCGACCGTGCGGCGGGAGAGTGCCAGCGCGGTCACCACACCACGGAGGTCGCCACCGACCAGGGTGATGTCGGAGGCGGCCAGCGCCACGTCGGTGCCGGTGCCGATCGCGATCCCGACATCGGCCTGCGCCAGCGCCGGGGCGTCGTTGATCCCGTCGCCGACCATCGCGATGACCTTGCCGTCCTCCTGGAGCTGCTGGATCCGGGCGAGCTTCTGCTCGGGCAGGAGGCCGCCGGCGGCGTGACGTACGCCGACCTCGTCGGCCACCTTCGCCACCGTCGCGGCCGCGTCGCCGCTGAGGATGTGCACCTCGACGCCGGAGTCCTCGAGCAGGCGGACCGTCTCCTTGGCCTCCTCGCGGACCTGGTCCTCGACCCGGATCGAACCGGCGTACGCCCCGTCGACAGCAACCAGAACGGCCCCGTCATCGGCGACGTCGAGGTCAATTTCGGCCAGCATCGCCGAGTTGCCGACCACGACCCGGCGGCCGTCCACGACCGCGCTGATCCCACGTCCCGGGTGTGCCTCGAACGCCGAAACCGCACTTGTGGCGGCCGAATCTGTAGTTGTGGGCGACGAAAGTAGAGTTTCGTCGTCCATTTCTACGGTCTCGCCCGCCATTTCTACAGATTCGGCGGGGGTCTCGGCACGGGCCCGAAGGGCGGTGGCCAGGGGGTGGTCGCTGCCGGTCTCGGCGGCGGCGGCGATCCGGACGAGGGCGTCCGGTGTCCAGCCGGGGGTGGGGACGATCTCGGAGACCTCGGGCTTGCCGTGGGTGATCGTGCCGGTCTTGTCGAAGACGATGGCGGTGACGGAGCGGGCGCGCTCGAGGGTCTCGCCCGACCCGACGAGTACGCCGAGCTCGGCCGCGCGGCCGGCGCCCACCATGACGGCGGCCGGCGTGGCGAGGCCCAGGGCGCAGGGGCAGGCGATGATGAGGACCGCGATGGCCGCGGTGACGGCGCTGGTGAGGCTCTCGGCGTCGGGCCCGAAGGCCAGCCAGCCGACGAAGGTCAGCGCGGCCACGACCAGGACGATGGGCACGAACACCGCCGAGACCCGGTCCGCCAGGCGCTGCAGCTTGGTGCCGGAGCCCTGGGCAGACTCGACCATCGCGATGATCTGCGCCAGCGTGGTCTCGGAGCCGACCGCGGTCGCCTCGAACTCGAACGACCCGGTCTGGTTGATCGTCGCACCGATGACGATGTCGCCCTCGGCCTTGCGCATGGGGTCGCTCTCACCGGTGAGCATGGACTCGTCGACGTAGGACGCTCCGGCGACGACGCGGCCGTCGACCGGGATCTTCTCCCCGGCGCGTACGCGGATCCGGTCGTCGACCTTCAGGTCCGCCACCGGGACCGTGAAATCACGGCCGTTGCGGACGACCGTGGCCGTCTCCGGCATGAGGCCGACGAGGGCCTTGACGGCGTCGGCCGTACGCGACTTGGCCCGTGCTTCCAGCCAGCGGCCCATCAGCACCAGCGCGATGATGACCAGGGCGGTCTCGAAGTAGAGGTGGAGCGGCAGGCCCCACGCCTCGGCCTGCCCCATCCACAGGGTCACGAAGGCGCTGTAGGCGAAGGCGATCCCGGTGCCGAGCGTGACCAGGGTGTTCATGTCGACGGTGCCGTGCCGCAGGCCCCGCGTCGCCGCGAGGTAGATGTCTCGACCCGCCCACCACTGGGTGACCGCGGCGACCACGAGCACGATCGACATCACCGGCTCCATGGCGTTGACCGGCAGCGGAACGTACATCAAGGCCATCAGGCCGAGGCCGACCGTCAGGGCCGTGACCCACCGCCGCTTGAGCTGGACGAGCTCTGCCTCCCGCCGCACGTCCCGATCGTCCTCGTCGATCTTGGGCGCCTGCGGATCGTCGACAGTCGACGATCTCAGGACAGCCTGGTAGCCCGCCTTCTCGATGGCGGCGCTGATCTCGGCGAGGTCGGTGCGGGAGGGATCGAAGTGCACCAGCGCGGTCTCGGTGGCGAGGTTGACGTTGGCGTCCTCGACACCTTCGACGCGGCTGATGGCCTTGGTGACACGGCGCACGCAGCTCGCGCAGGTCATTCCCTCGATCTCGAGCTGCTGCTCCGTGGGCGTTGTTGCGGCGGTGGGGGTCATCGTGGTCAGGCCAGCGAGTAGCCGGCCTCTTCGACGGCTGCGCGGATGGCGTCGTCGGAGATCGGCTCAGAGGAAGTGACGGTGACGTTGCCCGAGGCCAGGTCGACGTCGACGTTGCTCACCCCGTCGATCTCGGTGACCTCCTCGGTGACGGAGGAGGCGCAGTGGCCGCAGGTCATGCCGACGACGGTGAAGTTCTGGGTGCTCATGAGGTTCTCCTGGGGTTCGTAGGATTGTTGACAGTCAGGACCGGACGAGGCGGGCGATGGCAGCAGAGGCCTCGGAGAGCTTCTCGTCTGCCTCGGCGCCACCGTTCTGGACCGCGCCGGCGACGCAGTGGCCGAGGTGCTCGTCGAGCAGCCCGAGAGCGACCGCCTGGAGCGCCTTCGTCGAGGCGGAGACCTGGGTGAGGATGTCGATGCAGTAGGCCTCGTCCTCGACCATCCGCTGCAGACCGCGCACCTGTCCTTCGATGCGCTTGAGGCGCTTGAGGTACGCCTCTTTGTTCTTGTTGTGGAGGTAGCCGTGATCCGCGTGCTCCTCGTGGCCTTCGTGACCGGTGTGCTCGTCCATGCGATCTACCATACCCCCGTAAGGTATGAAGTCAAGGTCTCGGCAGGCTCGACCGCCGGGGACCACTCGACCCCCCGGGGACCGTCGGTGCGGCGTCCTAGACTGAGGCCATGGCTGTTGCGATCGGTGCCCACGTAGACCAGACCGACCCCGTCGCCGAGGCGACCGCCCGCGGCGCGAGCCTGGTGCAGTTCTTCCTGGGCGACCCGCAGTCCTACAAGGGCCCGGTGGTGACGTACGCCGAGGGTGCGGCGGCTCTCAAGGCCCGCGCGGAGGAGGCCGGAGTCGATCTCTACGTCCACGCGCCCTACATCATCAACGTCGCCACGACGAACAACCGGATCCGCATCCCGAGCCGCAAGCTCCTCCAGCAGCACATGGACACCGCTGCCGAGGTCGGTGCCAAGGGCCTGATCGTCCACGGCGGCCACGTCGGCAAGGACGACGACCCGACGAAGGGCTTCGACAACTGGCGCAAGGCGATCGAGGCGACCGACATCAAGGTCCCGCTCCTGATCGAGAACACCGCCGGCGGCGACAACGCGATGGCGCGCTACCTCGACCGGATCGCCGGCGTGTGGGAGGCCATCTCCACGGCCGAAGGCGCAGAGAACGTCGGCTTCTGTCTCGACACCTGCCACGCGCACGCCGGCGGCAACCCGCTCGAGACCGTGGTCGAGGACGTCCGCAAGATCACCGGCCGCATCGACCTGGTCCACTGCAACGACTCCCGCGACGAGTTCGACTCCGGAGCCGACCGTCACACCAACTTCGGCGCCGGGAAGATCGATCCTGACGTGTTGGCCAACGTCGTCCGCGATGCCGGCGCGCCGGTCATCTGCGAGACCCCCGGCGGCGCCGAGGAGCACGCGAGCGACTTCGCCTGGCTTCGCGAACGGCTCTGAGGGGATGAGTCGGCGCTGAGAGATCGCTGAAGATTCGGCGAGAAGGACCACCCAGCGGGACTGTTGACTATGACCCAACCGGGCCATTGACATATCCTTCTTCGAATGAGTTCGAACTGGCGCGCCGATGTTCAAGGTCTCCGGGCGGTCGCTGTCGGTCTGGTGATCGCAGGACACGCGGGGCTCTCCGGGTTCGAGGGCGGGTTCGTCGGAGTCGACGTCTTCTTCGTCCTCTCCGGGTTCCTGATCACCACCCTGCTGCTGCGTGAGACCGACCGCAGCGGCACGGTCAGCATCAGCCAGTTCTACGCCCGCCGCGCCCGCCGGATCCTGCCGGCGGCGACCGCCACCATGCTGGTGGTGCTCGCCTACAGCGCGATCGTCCTGCCCCAGACCCGCACCGACCAGATCGCCGGCGATGCGGGCTGGGCGGCGGTCTTCCTCGCCAACGTGCACTTCGCCGACCAGGCCGTCGACTACTTCAACACCGCCGCACCCTCACCGTTCCAGCACTACTGGTCGCTCTCGGTCGAGGAGCAGTTCTACGTCGTCTGGCCGCTGCTCGTGCTCGCCGTCGCCCTCTGGATCCCGAAGCACCACCGCCGTCGCGCGGTCACCGCGCTGGCCGCGCTCGTCGCGGTGGTCAGCTTCGCGTGGTCGCTGCACGCAACCGCCGCCGACCCGACCACGGCCTACTTCTCCACCCCCGCCCGGGCGTTCGAACTCGCCGCCGGTGCACTGCTCGCCTGCCTCGCCGGACGTCTTCAGGTCGCGACCAGCGCGACCCGGACCGGTCGCCTCGCCGCCGCGGGCCTCGGCATCGTCGGCGTCGGCGCCCTCGTCTACGCCACCGCCAGCTTCAGCGAGGCGACCCACTTCCCGGGTTGGCACGCACTGGTCCCGGTGCTCGCCACCGTCGCCCTCCTGGTCGCCGGCCCCGCCACCCCGACCGGCTGGCTGCTCTCCAAGCAGCCGCTGCGCTACCTGGGCGACATCTCGTTCAGCCTCTACCTGTGGCACTGGCCGATCCTGATCCTCGCTCCCGAGGTGATCCCCGGCGGCGGCGTCCGCCAGCTGCTGATCATGCTGGCGCTCATCCTGGCCGCCTCCGCGGCGAGCTACCACTGGATCGAGATGCCCTTCCAGCGTCACAAGATCCCGCATCTCACCAAGGGCCGCCGCGCGCTCGCGCTCTGGCCCGCCGCCGCTGCCCTCGCCCTGGTCGCGGGCACGAGCTCGCAGGCGTACGCCGGCTATCAGGTCAACGTCGCCAAGGCGAACGCCGAAGAGTGGTTCGCCGACAATCCCGACGTCCTCGAGACCGACCACAAGCCCGTCACCGGCGTTCTGAAGAAGACGATCAAGGCCGCCGAGGAAGGTGCCCCGCTGCCCCCGGAGGCGAAGTTCGACGCCACCGACTCGTGGGCCGAGCGCGGTGGCTACTGCTTCGCGGGCCACGGCGACACCAGGCTCGACGGAGACTGCGTCTACGGCGACGGCAAGGCCGAGCGCACCGTCGCCGTCGTCGGCGACTCCCACATCGGGATGTGGCTGCCGGCGCTCGACACCCTTGCCGAGCGCCAGCACGTGAAGCTGGTCCCGTTCGTGAAGCTCGGTTGCGCTGCGTACGGCGTCAAGCAGAAGTCCTCGAAGATGACCGTCGAGGAGTGCGAGGACTTCCGGGAGTGGACCAACGAGCAGATCACCCAGCTCGACCCGGACACGATCGTCGTCGGCGCCCGCGGGATGCTCGACATGGAGGAGCGCGACGGCGTCTCGACCGAGGAGCAGTGGCGTGAGGGCGTACGCGACGGGGTCGAGTCCTTCGAGAAGATCACCCCGGACGTACGCGTCTTCGCCGACGTTCCCGCCGTCGACAACGACCCCGGTGAGTGCCTCTCCGACGCCCGCAACCTCCTCGAGGACTGCGTCGTGAAGGCCGACGGCACCGAGGTCGACTCCAACGAGGTGACCCAGGAGGCGCTCGCGGACACCGAGGCGACGTACGTCGACATCGTCGACCTGGTCTGCTCCGAGCGCTGCCCACTCGTCGTCGGCGACGTCGTCACCTACTACGACGACTCCCACATCACCGCGACCTGGGTCGACCGGGTCACCCCGGCCCTCGGGCACCGCCTCGGCCGCCTGGACCGTTCCGTCTAGAACACATTCCAGTTCTGCGCTCACCGACCATTGCCTCAGGGATGCGGGAGCGGGACAATCGAAAGTTGCCGGGCGGGGTAGTCATTCCCCTCACCACCCCGCCCGACCCAACGCCCCCAGGCGTCCTAGCCGCCCGGCGCAGGTTGGGCATCCCCCTCGTGCCCAACCCACGCTGCGGCCCCGAAACCGCCTGCCTCCCCCAAGGCGGCGGCGTCAGCGCCCGAACCGAGTTTCCCCCGAACCTCGGCCCGGACAGCCCCAAGGAGTAGGCGGCTGCCTGCCTGATACACGGTCGCCGATACTTTTCTTGCGACCCGTCAGGCAGTTGCTCAGACCCCTAGGAGACTCAGTCACGATCGGCGTGACTGAGTCTCCTAGGGGTCGCCGGGGACTGGTTGAACCTGGTTAGGCAAAGTCCTTCCCCCCCCGGCTCCGGATCGATATCGTACGGCGGGTGCCAGGCCCCGGAATGCTCACGCTGATGGTGCTGCCAGCAGTCATCGGCCTCATCATCGTCGCCCGCCCGAACGTTGCGGTGTCGTTGACGAGCCTGCGCGGGAAATGGTTGATCGTTCTCGCGGCCGCGCTCCAGTTCGTGCAGGCCGAGGGATGGTGGCCCGAGCAGGTCACAGAGTCCATCGAACGGCGCGTCTATGCGGTCCTGGTGGTCGTCATCGCGATCGCATTCAGTTGGCTTAATCGATCGCTTTGGTCTCGTGACACGGGACGATGGGCATTGCTCCTCATCCCTCTGGGCACTGCTTCGAACTCGATACCGATCGCCGCGCTTGGCCTGATGCCGTACAGCATCGCCGGGGCCAGAGTCGCCGGATACTCCAACGAGCAATTGGTCACCGACGCCCCGGGTTACATCCGCCTCGACGACGTGTCGCCGCTCTGGACGCCACTAGCAGACCTGATCCCGATCCCACTTCTGATGAAAGTTCTGAGCATCGGCGACCTGTTCCTCATCACAGGCCTCGTACTGCTGGTCGTCGCATCATCTCGGACCCAGACAGTTCCGAACGCAGTTGACGATCCGGTTCAATCCGTCCGATCTTCAACTTGATCAGGCCGTACTCCCCAACCCCACGAGAGGAGGGACAGAATGACCACGAACGGACTGAAGGCACGCGCGTACCTTGCGGCGACCACCACGGTCACCACGGCACTGGCGATCTACGCTTTCGCGGCGCCGCACAACAGGCCTAACTGAGCCTGGTTGGATGGGTGAGGAACTGTTCGGTCCTCACCCATCCACGTTGAGTTCGGCGTCCTTACGAGAAGCAGACGAACGGGGCCGGCGGGGCGTCCGTGGTCGCTGCGGGGAGGCACTCGGCGAGAGCTTCAGCGGGGGCCAGGCCCTTCGCGAGGGCACCGTGGAGACGGCTGAACACCTCGTACGCCGCCTCATCGGCCACCACCGCGGGCGAGGCGATCACGGCGCGGGCGCCGGCGTGGAGCCAGGCGCCGACCAGGCCGATCAGCTCCTCGCCCCAGCGGATGGTCGACCGTCCGACCTCGCAGGCGGAGAGAAGGACGACGTCCGGGACGGCGGCGAGGCCGTCGATGTCGTAGCCGTACCAGGTCCCGTCGGTGAGCTCGAGCCCGGAGAAGAGCGGGTTGTCGGCGGAATGGTGGCCGTGGGCGGCCAGATGGAGTACGTCGACCTCGGCTGCCAGCGCGGAGACGGCAGCCGCGGTGGCGTGGGTGCCGGTGAGTGTGCACGAGTCGGACCAGGCGGTGGCGCTGTGGTTGACCTCGTCGGTGGCGCGCATGACCCTCGGCCCGGCGACGAAGCCTGCCGTCTTTGCGCGCAGCGGGGTGTCAGCGCGGCCCAGCCAGGCGGTGGCGCTCTGGGCGACCGTCACCGGTCGACCGGTGAAGCCGGACAGCAACGTCCACGGCACCGCGGCCAGAACGGCCGAGGGGGTCAGGACGACGGGCCGGTCACCGATGCGCTCGAGGATCGGGGTGACCAGCAGATCGGAGAGCTTCCGGAGCCGGGCGGTCAGGTCACCGCGTACGGCAGCGCCCAGCGGACCTGGAAGATCGGTCGCAGCGACGTCGAGGTCCGGCAGCAGACCGCCCAGGAGGGACCCGAGCGCGGCCTGGTCGCCGAGGTCGATCCTCGCCGAGGAGTCATCGGTGGCGACGACGGCGACGATCCGGCCGCCGGCGACGACGTAGGCGACGAGCGCATGGCCACCGATACGTTTGCGCAGGTCGGGAAGGGAGATCGGATCCGAGACCTGACCCGATCCCTTGACCCGCCAAGCACGCTGGCGGATCTGCTCGCGCAGCTCGGCCTCACGTTCGGGCGTCACCTCGCCGCGGAGCTCGGCCAGGTCGGCTGCCAGTTGCGGGTCGGACGGCGGTCGCACCGGCTGGACCCGCGAGGCGAGCATCCGCGAACGCTCCGACCACTCGAAGAGCACGTCGGCCTCTCCCGACTCGACGGCCAACTCCAGGCCACGCCTCGCCAGGGTGCGGCCGTGCCCGGCGACGTTGGTCTGCAGGTCCAGGCTGCCGAACGAGCTCTGCCACAGATGGAAGTCGTCGAGGCCTGCCCGGAGCTCACGGAGCCCGCCGACGGCTCGGCCTGCGGCGACGGCGAGCTCCGCACGCAGCTCGCGTTCAAGAAGGCGGATGTCGATAGGCGCTTCGGGCGGCACCGGGCCGATGACCCTGCCGCTCGCAGGCCTCGTCGGCAGGTCGGCGTTCTCCGCTGAGCGGATGCGCGCCAACCGGGCCTGCATACGCACCCGGAGCGCCGGCCAGCTCAGGCCTTGCTCCTCGAGCGGACCGGCCAGCGCCTCGCCTTCCTCGCTCGGATCCTGGCCTGCCGTGACGGCCGCCTCGAACGCCACCGCACGGGCCCTCAGCGCCAACCCGGGCGCCTTGGCCTCTTCGAACCAGCCCAGCGCCGAGCGCGCCACCCGGTGCGCTTCGACCGGGTCGGTGGCGACCAAGTGCGAAGCGAGCGCGAGCTCGGCCTCGCCCTGCCGCTGCCGCTGCCGCCTCGATCCGTACGCCTCGGCGGCCTGTCGCAGCATCTCACCACCCTGCCGCGTCAGCCCTGCCGCCATCAGCACCTCTGCCCTGTCGGCGTCGCAGACCGCCTTCACAAGTGGGCTGGCTGCGGACAGAAAGTCATACGACGCCTCCATCACCTCGAGCGCAGCGACGAGGTCCCCCGCAAGGAACATCGCATAGGCACGATTGTGGTCAGCCTGAGCGGCCGACATCTCGTCACCTGCAGCGCGGTGACCATCAGCCGCAGCGGAGAAGTCTGATGCTGCTGCAGCCGTGTCATGTTGGTCCAGGTAGACCGTGCCACGGTTGACATGTGCTCGAGCGAGATCGGCTGGCGATGATGCAAGAAGGTCGATCGCCTCGCTGAAACTCGTCAACGCCTCATTGACCCGTCCCGCCCTTCGCAACAGCGTGGCGCGCTGGCCAGCAAGCATTCCGCGAGTTGCTGCGTCGAGCCCGTTGAATCGCAAGGCTTGCTCACAGAGATCGAGCGCATGATCGATCGTTGAACGGTCCGCAGCAAGGTAAGCAAGGGTCGCCTCTGCTCGTGCTTGCACGGCCAATTCGCCATCTGCACCGGCTTGGTCGAGTGCGTCGCGGAGAAGACGCTCGGCTTCCGCTAAGTTGCCGGCGGTGGCCGCAGCCACCCCCTCCTTATGTAGCCGATCCGCCTTGGTCATGGCGCCTCAGGACTCCAGCCGAAGCGTGGTCAACTCCTCGAGAACCGTCCACGCACGCTTGGTCGCCTCACTGGCGTCTGCGGCGGGACCGGACTCGAACAGACGCTGAGCAATTCTTCCTGCGAGGAGCGGCGCGGCAAAGGAAGTGCCACTCCAAGTGCCGAACCCACCCGTGAAGTCGTCGACATCTAGGGAAGCTCGGTCACGCCCTTCGAATTCGGTCGCCATGGCGGATTGATTGCCTCCGTCAAACGTCGTAGGGAAAGTGCTGACGACGTTAGCTCCAACATCATGCGCCCTCACCCACGGGCCCGCGTTGCTGAAAAGTGCATCAGAGCGGCGGCTGGGGTTGAGCGCGCCGACCGAGACGATCGGGAGCACACCAGGCGCCGTCGTAACCGGACCTTTGCCATCGGACCAGGGAGCGAACGCTGCCGGGAAGTTCGGGCGCGACGTGGCGTCGTTACCCGCCGCGCAGACCACAACGGTGCCGTTACTGCACAGGTCGGCAAGGACCTCATAGAGAGTCCGGTCGAAGAAGAGGTCGGAGGGCGTTTCGTGGTAGTAACCCATCGAAAGATTGAGCACATCGATTCGTCTACCTCGCGGGTCGCCCTTCCGGTAGAGGTCGACCAACTCTGCAATCTGCGCCAAGGCCGTAATCCAGTCCGTCTCGGCGATCGAACCCTCCGGAGGGACAATCCGCCAGGACAGAATCTCCGCGTCTGGGCATGCTTGGTGGACCAACCCGGAGATGAAGGTCCCATGGCCGGCAAGAGGATCGATTAAACCGTCGAGAGGACCCACCTGGTCGCCGTCCACCTCGGAATCTGGGACGGACTGCGGCCAGCCGATCGGATGTCCGTCGAGCCGAGCATCTCGCTCGACGAAGTCGAGCCATGGATGCTCTCCGCACCCTGTGTCGAGCACCGCCACGACCGGCCTCTCGCGTCCTTCCATCTTCGTGTCGTCGAGCCTCTGCGGGCGCGTACCTACGTATGCGACCGGGCCACGACCGCCGGTTCCTAGAGGGTCGTAACCAGCGGGGTGCGGTTGGTTGAACGGGTGCGGCTGATTGAACGGGTGCGGCTGGTTAAAAGGATGCGGCTGATTGAACGGGCTCGAATCTACAGCCGGGCACGGAACCAGCACGTGCTCCAGGCTTACACCTTGAACGTTCTCTGGCCCATCAGAGCGGAGATACTGCAGAAGCGTCCATGCGTCGGGGGCTTGCGATGCCTTGCCCAGCCGCACCCCGAGTCGCACGCGACGTACCCCGAACCGGAGCCCCACAGCGTGAGCGGGCTCCTCCTCAGCGATGGCACGCCAACCAAGACCCTTGGCGGCCTCCTCGATGCGCTTGAAGGTGTCCTCGAAGTCGACCGACTTGGAGATCAGCAGGACGGACGACGAGTAGATCGTCGAGCGCGCGTTGACGCCGTCGACGGCGACCGCATTGGTCGGGTCGAGGACACGCGCCTCGGTGGAGCCGTACGCGACCGACAGGAGGGGCTCGCGCTCTCTGCGGGTAGGGCGGTGGACCATCGTGTCTCCTGGGTCAGATCTCGAACGTGGGGGTCAGAAAAGCAGCCGCGCCGTCGGCGGGCTCGAAGCGGAGCCGAATGAGGCCTGCGGGCAACGAGGTGAGCTCGAAGCGACCCGAGGCTCCGAGGGTGACGGCGACGATCGGCGTACGGACTTCGTCGGCGCGGATGGCGCGGACGGTCATGGGCGAGCCGGGGACGACCCAGCCGTCGAGACGGGCGGTGGTGTCGGTGTCGGACGCGACACGCACGAGAACGTCGACACCGGACTGCGCGAAGCGCAGCGTGTAGGCGGAGCGGGCGGACGCGGATGCGGCGGACGAGCGGACGCCGGCGGCCTCCGTCCCAGACGAGGACTCCACCAGGAGCATCAGCTCGAGATCGAGCCCGAGACCGGAGTCCTCGGCGGCGCCGGCGGCAGCCGCCTGCATCCGGGAGATCAGACCTCCCGGCACAGGGTCGCCAGAGACATAAGCCTGTCGAACCAGACCCAACAGCTCTTCACGAGTGGGCTCCTCCGAGCGACCCATCACGCCGTCCCCTCCCACAGTGCCTTGTCCCGCAGGGCATCTCGCAGCTTCCCGAGACAGCGGCCGCGGGTGGGGCCGATGCTGCCGATGGGCATGTCGAGCTCTTCGGCCAGACCGGCATAGTCGGGCCGGTCGGAGAAGGCGACCACGCGCACCAGCCGCCGACACCGCTCCGGCAGCGACTCGACGGCCGCCCAGATGAGGGAGTTGCGGTCGCCCTCGACGACCAGCGACTCCGCGGAGCGCTGCGTGGGGACACGGGACTCGAGCGCCTCGTCCTCCACAGGTACGTCGCGCCCGGATCGCTTCGCGACCCGCCAGGCCTCACGGCGCGTGGTCAGCGTGAGCCAGGCGCCGACGGCCGCGGTGTCGAGGATCGAGGAGTGCTTGCGTACGAAGGTGAGCCAGGTGTTCTGGACGACGTCCTCCGCCTGTTCGGCAGAGAGCCGGTAGGAGCGCGCGATCTGCCACAGGATCGGGGTCATCGTGGCGACCAGCTCGTCGAGAGCGGTGGAGTCACCGCTGAGCCAGCGGTCGAAGTCGGCCGTGGCCTGGGACCACACGGTCGCAGGTGTGTCGGCATGACCCACCTCGCGTCGCACCCGTGTCACAGTCCCCTCCTCGACCGGCGGCCTCCGGATCGGCGCCGAGCCGGTGGGGGGCCAGATGACGCGCGGACGCGTCATCGTGGTGGTCATGGTTGCTGTCACGGCCCCAAGGAGGCCCTTGCCCCAGCCGTGATACATCTGGCCGCCGACAATAGCGTCTATATGCTCCAGACTCACTAGGTATCGCTGGCCGAACCTGGGAAGACCGCCTCCTCGGGGGTGGTCTCGACAAGCTCGACCACCGGGGGCCGCTCGACCACCGGCAGCGGGTAGCCTTCTGCGGGTGAGTCTCACCGTGCGCCCCATCACCGCTGCGGAGCATCTCGCCTTCATCGAGAAGCAACCCAGCGTGAGCTTCCTCCAGACCCCGTCGTGGGCGCGGGTCAAGACCGAGTGGCGCTCGGAGTCGGTCGGGTGGTTCGACGACCTGCAGGGTGGCGCCCTCGTCGGCGCCGCGCTGGTGCTCCACCGCCCGGTCCCGAAGCTGGAGCGCTTCACTCTCGCCTACCTGCCCGAGGGTCCGAGCATCGACTGGTCGGGCGATCTCGCTCCGTGGCTGGACCCGCTGGCGTCCTACCTGAAGAAGAACGGCGCCTTCGGCATCCGCATCGGTCCGCCGGTCACGACCGCGACCTGGAGCGCGGCTCAGGTCAAGGACGGCATCGCCGACGACACCGTCCAGCGGCTCGGCCAGCTCACCCCGACCCATCGCGACGCCATCGGCGCGCGCGTCGTCTCGCAGCTCAGGGCGGCGGGCTGGAGGCTTCAGTCCCCCGAGGACGGCTTCGGCGCAGGGCAGCCGCAGTACAACTTCGTCATCCCGCTGGCGCACGAGGACGGCACCCCGAAGACCGAGGACGAGGTCCTCAAACAGATGAACCAGCTCTGGCGCCGCAACATCAAGAAGTCCGCCAAGATGGGCGTCGAGGTCACCGTGGCCTCCCCCACCAACCCGGCGGACGGTGACTTCGAGGGCGACCTGAGCGCCTTCCACGACCTCTACGTCCACACCGCTCAGCGCGACCACTTCACGCCCCGGCAGCGAAGCTACTTCAGCACCATGTTCTGGGCGATGTCGAGCGAGGACCCGGACCGGATCAAGCTCTTCCTGGCCCGGCATGAGGGCGATCTGGTCGCCGCCACGATCCTGGTCCGCGTCGGCCAGCACGCCTGGTACTCCTACGGGGCCTCCTCGACCGAGAAGCGAGACGTACGTGGCTCCAACGCCCTTCAATGGGCGATGATCCAGGATGCCATGGCCGCCGGCGCGACCACCTACGACCTGCGCGGCATCACTCCGACGCTCTCCACCGACGACTCCCACGTGGGGCTGATCCAGTTCAAGGTCGGCACCGGGGGCCAGGCGGTGGAGTACGCCGGGGAGTGGGACCTGCCGCTGAACAAGCCGATCTACACGGCCTTCGATGTCTACATGAAGAGGCGCTGATCACCGTATGCCGCTGAAACTGACCGTCGACTCCGATCGCTGGCGCAAGCACGTCCAGGCCTTCGCCGAGGCGACCCCGGGCCTGGTCCCGGTCGCGAAGGGCAACGGCTATGGCCTCACCCTCCGCAAGCTCGCCCACCAGACCGAGTGGCTCAACGAGCTCGGCACCGGTGTCGACACCCTCGCGGTGGGCACCTACAACGAGGTCTGGGAGGTCGCGACGCGGTTCAGCGGCTCGATCTACGTCCTCACGCCGTGGCGGCCCTACTCCCCTGACATCAACCCGGAGATCGCCGACCGGGTGATCCACACGATCAGCCGTCCCGAGGACCTGCCGCTGCTGCTCGAGCGTCAGCCCAACCCCCGAGTCATCCTCGAGCTGGTCACCTCGATGCGCCGCCACGGGATGACGCCGGGCGACCTGTGGCCGACCTCCGCCATCGCCCACGAGCGGGCCCGCTTCGAGGGCGTCACGATGCACTTCGGCCTCGACGGCGGTTCGCTGGCCGAGGTACGCGCCCAGATGGACGCCGTCGTCGGCGCCGAGGCGACCACGGTGTGGGTCTCCCACCTGAGCGCCAACGAGCTCGCCCAGCTGCGCGCCTCCTACGGCGACGTCATCTTCCGGCCCCGGGTCGGCACCGGCCTATGGCTCGGTGACCGCGGCGCGCTCACCGTGACCGCGACCGTCGAGGACGTGCACCCGCTCGAGCGCGGATACTCCTACGGCTATCGCGGTCGCAACGCCATGCGCGCCGGTCACCTGGTGGTCGCCTCGGGCGGCACCGCCCACGGGATCGGGCTCGAGGCGCCGCTCGGCGACACCCACCTGCGCTCGCGCGCCCTCGCGGTCGCCCGCGGCGGGCTCGACGCCATGGGTCAGTCGCGCTCGCCGTACACGCTCGATGGCAAGGCGCTCTGGTTCGCCGAGCCGCCGCACATGCAGGAGTCGATGCTCATGCTTCCCTCGGGCGCGCGCGTGCCCGAGGTCGGCGAGGAGCTCGAGGTGCGGGTGCGCTACACCGCGACGTCGTTCGACGAGATCATCCTGGACTCCTGAGTCGCCGGAGTCTCCTCGGTCTCGGTGCGAGCCTCGGTCCACCGGACCGGGTCGCGCCACGGCTCGTAGATCTCCCGGACGACGACCGTGATCAGGTAGACCTCGGCAGCCACACGGGCGAGGATCGCGAACCAGTACGCCGGCTGGTCGCCGCCGCTGCCGGCCAGCAGGTCCGCGAGATACCACCAGACGGCGACGAAGTAGACGAGCTCACCGGCCTGCCAGATGAGCTGGTCACGCCATCGCGGCACGGCGAGCACGGCGAGCGGCAGCAGCCAGAGCACGTACTGCGGTGAATACACCTTGTTGACCAAGAGGAACCCGGCGACGATCAGGAAGCCGAGCTGCGCCAGCCGCGGTGTCTCGCGGGCGGTCAGACCGATGATCAGTACGCCGCTGCACCAGGCGATGAAGAAGGCCCAGGAGACGACGTTGACCGTCTGCGCCGAGATGGCCGCGTCGCTGGCCTGCTGGGCCACCAGCCACAGCGAGCCGAGATCGGGGCCGCGCTCGGAGTTGAAGCTCCAGAAGACCTTCCACTGCTCGAGGCCGGTCGCCATCGCGGGCAGGTTGGCCAGCACCCAGGCGAGGATCGTCGCCAGGACGGCGACCGCCAGGTCGTAGTAGCGACGACGCCGGATGCAGATGATCAGCAGCCCGCCGAGCAGGAAGAGCGGGTAGAGCTTGGTCGCGCAGCCGAGCCCGATCAGGATGCCGGTCAGCAGCGGCCGGTCCCGCGACCACGCCCACAGCGCACCGGCCACGAAGACCACGGCCAGCATGTCCCAGTTGATGATCCCGGTCACCGCCAGCACCGGGGCGAGCGCGAACGCGGCGGCGTCCCAGGGCCGTCGGCGATGCGTACGTGCCAAGAACCAGGCCGAGAGCAGCGCGGCGACCGCGAAGCCGATCACGTTGACGATGATGAAGACCCGGATCTCGTGGTGCATGCCGGGCAGGCCCCAGAAGCTCGAGGTCTCCACGAGATGGCGCTCGTCCTCGTCTGGGGTGTCGGTCAGCCAGTCGGTGACGTGCGCCGTCGCCCAGGCGTAGTAGGAGATGCCGACCGGATACTCCATCACCTGCGAGTAGCGCGCCCGGACGTCAGGATCGGAGGAGTACGGCCACTCGTGCTCGGCCAGGCCCCGGTCGACGTAGAGATAGGGCAGGTCGGAGTAGCAGAATTGGGTGTATCGGCTCTCGCCGTTGGTCCAGGTGGCGTTGTAGCAGGTCTGCTTCGACACCATCCCGATCGCGAACGTGAGCGCGGTCAGGAGCAGCAACAGGCCGACAGCGCTGAACCAGCGTCGTCGGCCGTGTGCGAGTCCCCCGAGAGGACCGCCCACCGCGGTGGAGGCGGTCCTGACGACCGCGTCCTCCGCCGCGGGGGAGGTCACTGGACCATCCGTCACTGAGTAGCGCCCTCCGCATTGCCGGTGTCGTTGTTGCCACCGCCATTATTGCCATCGGCCGGCGGCGAGGACGTCTCGCAGTCGCCCAACCAGTCACAGCTGGCCTCGGGGACCTCGGGCTCGGTCGTCTCCGGCTCGTCCGGGGTCGGCTCCTCGTCCGGCTCCTCGGTGGGCTCGTCGCTCGGCTTCTGGTCCTCCTCAGGCTTCTCGATCGGGATGCAGAGGCCCTTGCGCTCTCGCTTCTTGGAGCAGTTCTCCGAGGGCGTCGGACTCGGCTTCGGGGTCGCGGTCAGCGACGGCTCGTGGCCGTCCTGCGGCGCGATACCGTCCATCCAGGCCGGCTCCGGGAACTCCTCGATCTCGAGGTCGTCGGTCAGCGTGCCCATGATCCCGGCCCAGGTCTCGGCGGGATACGACCCTCCGTAGTACTCCGGGAGCCAACCGTCGAGCTTGTCGTTTCCGTCACCGCGCACGTATGCGACTGCAGTCGCATACTGTGGCGTGAACCCGGCGAACCATGCGGACGAGACCTCGTCCTCGTCGTTGGTCGCTGTGCCCGTCTTGCCGGCCGCCGGCTGAGCGACCACACCTGCGGCCTTGCCGGTGCCGTTCTCGACGACCTTCTGGAGGGCGTAGGAGGTGTCGTCGGCGGCGTCTTCCGACATCGCGCGCTCTTCGCCGTCCCGCTGGTTCCACTCGTACAGGACCTCGCCGTCAGCGCCGACGACCTTGTCCACGACGTGCACGGTGTTGCGGACGCCACCGTTGGCGATCGTCGCGTACGCGTTGGCCATGTTGATCGGACTGACGATCGCCTTCCCCAAGGTCACCAGGTAGTCGGTCGGCTCCATGTCGGGCGAGTACGCCGGGACCGACCGGTAGTTGGCAGGGGCGTCCTCCGCGCTCGCCTCCACAGGTGGGATGCCGGCCTTCACCAACTGCTCCCACGCCTCCTCGTGGTTGTTCGGGAGAGCCTGGGTCATCTCGACGAAGGAGGTGTTGACCGATTCCTCCAGCGCCTTGATCCCGGTGATGTGCTTGCCGTAGTCGTGGCCGTTGGGGTACGCCGGGTTCTGCCCGGAGTTACGGATGACCTTGCCCCCGGGAATCTCCAGACCGGCCGTGCCGGTCCACGTGTCCTTCAGGGAATAGCCGGCGTCGAGGGCCGCGGCAAGCGTGAAGGGCTTCAACGTCGAGCCTGCCATGCCTCCGTTCGCCGCCCAGTTGATCTGAGAGTCGAGAAAGTCCTGACCGCCGTAGAAGCCCTTCAGCGCGCCGGTCTTCACGTCCACGGTCGCCGAACCGATGTGGAGCTCGTCCTTCGGCTTCTTCTCCTTGACCGCCTTGAAGCCGTCCGGACGAACCTCCTCGACCGCATCCTCCGACGCCTTCATCGCCTTCGCGCTGAGCGTCGTGGTGATCTTGAGCCCCTTGCTGTCGATCTCCTCCTCGGTGAAGAGCGGGTTGCCGTCCTCGTTCTTCAGGGACTTCAGCTCGTTCTTCACCAGGGTGAGCGCGTGGCCCTTCTGGCCGCCGAGGCGGCTGTCGGCCTTCGGCTTGGGGAACTTGGGCAGCGCTTCCTTCGCCTTCTCGAGGGTGGCCGCGTCGTAGTCGCTGAGGGCCTTGCCCTGGCTCTTGAGCTCGGCCATCCCGTTGAGAACGTACTGATAGCGGCCCAGGAGCTCGGTGCCACCGGCGTCCGTGCCCGCCTTCTCCGGGTCGAACCCGTTGGGGTTGTTGAGGATCGCGGTCAGCGCCGCGGCCTCCTTGATGTTCAGGTCCTTGGCCGACTTGCGGAAGTAGGTCTTCGCCGCGGTCTGGACGCCGTAGGCCCCGCGGCCGAAGTAGACGGTGTTGAGGTAGCCGGTGAGGATCTCGTCCTTCGACTTCTGCCGGCTGATCTTGAGCGAGACGACCGCCTCTTTCACCTTGCGGGAATAGGTGCGCTCGCTGCTCAGGTAGAGGTTCTTCACGTACTGCTGGGTGATCGTCGAGGCGCCGCCCTGGCTGCCGGTGGTGGCGTTGGAGAAGAGCGTGCGCGCGATGCCCTTGAGGTCGATGCCGTTGTTCTCGTAGAAGCTGCGGTCCTCGGCGGCGACGGCAGCGTCCTTCACGATCGCCGGCATCTCCTCCGGGCTCAGCGCGTCACGGTTCTGGTCGCCCGCCTGGAAGCGGCCGACCTCCTTCTTGCCACCGGCGTAGTAGACGAAGCTGGACTCGGCCTCGAACGCCGCGTTCGCGCTGGGGATCGAGATCATGTGGTAGGAGATGATCACTCCGGCGCTGCCGATCAGCGCCAGGACAAGCGCGCAGACGGCCCCGATCTTGCCGATCCGGATCGCCAGCGCCTTCTTGTCCCGCTCGCCGCCGCCGTAGTCACCACCGAAGGCGGACTTGGGGTCGCGCCCCTTGCCGCCACCGCTGCCACCACTGACTCCGTTGCTGTGTCGCTCTGGACGCGCAGGCCGCTGGCCGAGCCGGTCGACCGGAGGCTCGCCGGGACGACGAGGGCCCGGGTAAGGGGGCCGCTGACCCGGGCGGGGACCGCCGGGGGGCATCGGTCGCTGGGCGCCCGGGGGCCGCGGGCGGCCGCCGGGAGGCGGGCCCTGCGAAGCGCCCTGCGGGCGACGCGGAGCCGGCGGGCGACCGGACGAACCACCCTGCGGCGGACGCGGTCCACCTTGGGGTCGTCCTGGCAGCCCACCGAGATCGGGTCTACGGGGGCTGGCGTTACGAGGGCTGGGCCTTTGAGAACTGTGTCCGTTCGGAAAGGCGCCGGAATGGTCGCTCACGGGTGTTGCACTGCTCCTGTGACTGCCCGGCACGTGACCGGACGGGCTGACACTGACAATCCCCCGACGTCGCTGAATCCCCCCGAGGGAACCCCTTGAACCTGACGCGACGCTTGCCGGACATCTCCCCGGGTGGTTTCCGCAGGTCGGTGAACGGCAGCCATCAGCGTACGCAATCGACGCTAGCGCTCGCGCATCCACGCCCAGCGCGCCTCAAGTCACCCGACGGCAACAGTTCGGTGACGGTTGCATCGAAGTGGTTCCTTCCGGCGTCATCAGACAAGACTTTGGTCGCTGTTGGCATCCACGGATATATCGCTACGATAGGTCGCATGGCACGTCGAGCAGAGACGATCGAGTTGGCAGTCCTTGGGCTGCTGCACGAGTCGCCTATGCATGGCTACGAGCTGCGCAAGCGGCTCAACCTGATGCTTGGCTGGGGTCGAGTGCTGTCGTACGGCTCGCTCTACCCGGCCTTGAAGAAGATGCTGCGCAAGCACCTCATCGAGGAGGCGGCGCAGAGCGTGACGCCGGTGACCCGGCGTCCGCGGATCGTCTACCAGCTGACGCCTGCCGGTGAGCGGGAGTTCACCCAGCTCATGTCCGAGGTGGGTCCGATGGCCTGGGAGGACGACAACTTCGACATAAGGTTCGCGTTCTTCGGTCGCACCGACATGGAGATCAGGCTGCGCGTCCTCGAAGGACGCCGCAGCCGGCTCCAAGAGCGGCTCGATCGGGTGCAACGCGAGCTTGCCATGACCCAGAAAGAGGTCGACTCCTACGCCCGCGAGCTTCAGCGTCACGGTGTCGAGTCGGTCGAGCGGGAGGTCCGATGGCTCTCCTCGCTGATCGACGCCGAGCGCAACCCGAAGCCTGTGATCGATGAGCAGGCGGCGGGTCGGAGGGACGTGAGGGATGACGACGGCGTACGCGACGGAGCGGACGTCTCGCGCACAGCGCAGAGCAGCCAAGAGAACGAGTGATGACTTCCTTGCCGATGAAACGGCAAGGAATACTGGAAGGAGCCCCGATGGGTTCGGTTCGTGTAGCAATCGCGGGAGTCGGCAACTGCGCCAGCTCCCTGGTCCAGGGTGTGGAGTACTACAAGGACGCCGACCCGGCGGGCAGCGTCCCGGGCCTGATGCACGTCGTGTTCGGCGACTACCACGTCTCTGACGTCGAGTTCGTCGCCGCCTTCGACGTCGACGACAAGAAGGTCGGCAAGGACCTCTCCGAGGCGATCAACGCCTCCGAGAACAACACCATCAAGATCGCCGACGTCCCGTTCGCCGGCGTCGAGGTGCAGCGCGGTCCGACGCTCGACGGTCTCGGCAAGTACTACCGCCAGACCATCTCCGAGTCCGGCCTCGACCCTGTCGACGTCGTCTCGGTCCTTCGCGAGAACGAGGTCGACGTCCTCGTCTCCTACCTTCCCGTCGGCTCGGAAGAGGCGGACAAGTTCTACGCGCAGTGCGCGATCGACGCGGGCGTGGCCTTCGTCAACGCGCTGCCGGTCTTCATCGCCTCCGACCCCGAGTGGGCCGCGAAGTTCGAGGCCGCGGGCGTCCCGATCGTCGGTGACGACATCAAGTCGCAGGTCGGTGCCACCATCACCCACCGCGTCATGGCCAAGCTGTTCGAGGACCGCGGCGTCGCGCTGGACCGTACGTACCAGCTCAACGTCGGCGGCAACATGGACTTCAAGAACATGCTCGAGCGCGAGCGCCTGGAGTCCAAGAAGGTCTCCAAGACGCAGGCCGTGACGTCGAACCTGACCGGCGAGCTGGCCGACAAGATCGACAGCCGGAACGTGCACATCGGCCCGTCCGACTACGTGCAGTGGCTCGACGACCGCAAGTGGGCGTACGTCCGGCTCGAGGGCCGCGCGTTCGGTGACGTCCCGCTCAACCTGGAGTACAAGCTCGAGGTCTGGGACTCGCCCAACTCCGCGGGCATCATCATCGACGCCGTCCGTGCCGCCAAGATCGCCAAGGACCGCGGCGTCGGCGGCCCGATCATCCCGGCGTCGGCGTACCTCATGAAGAGCCCGCCGGTCCAGATCGAGGACACCGAGGGTCGCGTCCAGCTGGAGGCGTTCATCCGCGGCGAGTGAGCCGCTTCCGCCGAGTCGGCGCATCCTGACAAGAAATCCCGCCGAGTCGGCGCGTTCTAACGCGCCGACTCGGCGGGTTCTTGGGCTCAGAACCGGATCGCGTCGATGATCTTGACGCGCGCCGCGATCATCGCCGGGAGGATCCCGGCGAGTGCGCCGACCGCGAGCGCGACGGCGAGCCCGAGGAAGGCCGCCGAGAGCGGGAAGGGCGGGACGTCGTCGATGCCCTGGAGGACGTACTTCTCGACCAGCGGGTTCTTGACGACGGCCACGGCCAAGAGCACCCCGACCACGCCTGCCACCACGGTGGCCACGACGCTCTCCATCATCACCGAGAAGAACACCCGGCCGGTGGTCGCGCCGAAGCTCCGCCGGATCCCGATCTCCCGGATCCGCTGCTGGATGGTGACCAGCGCGATGTTGAGCAGACTCAGGGCGCCGAGCAGCAGGATGATGCCGGCGATCCCGATGATCACCCACTTGATCGGCCCGATCGGATCCTCCCCGCCCCACGCCATGTAGTCGTCGCGGTGGGCGTCGACCTGAAGGCCGGGCAGCTCGGCACGCATCGCCAGGTTGATCTCGCTGGCGAGCTCGTCGGCACCCTCGACCGGCACCCACATCTCGTAGCTGGCGTCCGTGGGAGCTCCGCTCTGCCAGTGCACCAGGGAGTCGGCGAGCATGAACGCGCGCGGCGTACCGTAGCCGCGCAGGCTCGTCACGCCGACGATCGTGGCGGTCACCGACATGCCCTGACCTCTCAGCTCGACGGAGGTCGGCAACGGTGTGCCCTGCAGACCGAGCTTCTTCAGGAACATCTCGTCGACCACCAGCGCGGGCGAGAGGCGTTCCGTGTCCGACTCCTCGAGCCAGCGGCCCTGCGGCACCACGACCCGGTGGATGGCGGCGTACGCAGGGTCGACTCCCATCAGCTCGACCCGCTTGCTGCTGCTGGCGGTGGTCGCCTTGATGTCGTAGGCCGAGATCCGCGCCGAAGAGTACGTGACGCCGAACCGCTCTGCGACCGCCTGGAAGGCCGGCCGGACCCGATCGACGGAGAGCGGCGTGCCGCTGCGGTCGTCGTAGGCCATGATCGAGATGTGCGCCGGCCGCCCGTCGGCCTCGTAGGACTCGGTGAACATCTGCGTCGCGATCTGGCCGGCGGCGACGGTCGCGGTGATCGAGGCGACCGCGACCGCCACGCCCACCAGCGACAGCAGCACCCGGAGCCGGTGGATGCGCAGCTCCTGCCACGCCTCCACGGTCGAGGCGGCCAGGGCCGTGGCGAGGCGCGCGAAGGCCCTGCTCGCTGTGCTCACGCCACCGCCTCCTGGGTCAGCGGGTGCAACCGACCCTCGGCGAGCCGAAACCTCCGCCGGGCCAGGGCCGCGACGTTCTGGTCATGGGTGATGGTGATCAGCGCCGCGCCGGACTCGTAGGTCGCCTGGTCGAGCAGCTTCATCACCATCGCACCGGTCTCCACGTCGAGGGCTCCGGTCGGCTCGTCGGCCAGCACCACCGTCGGCGTACGGACCAGGGCACGGGCGATCGCGATGCGCTGCTGCTCGCCGCCGGAGAGGAACTGCGGCATCGCGTCGAGCCGGTCGCCGAGCCCGACCTGGTCGAGCATCGTCGCCGCGATCCGGCGCCGCTGCCAGAACTCCTTGCCCGAGGCGTACAGGAGCGGTGCCATCACGTTCTCCAGCGCCGTACGCCCCGGCAGCAGGTTGAACTGCTGGAAGACGAACCCGACGTCACGTCCACGAATCCGGGCCGCCTGCCGACCGCTGATGTCGGTGACGTCGCGTCCAGCCCACTCCAGGGTCCCGCCGGTCGGCCGGTCCAGCAGGCCGAGCAGGTTCAGCAGCGTCGACTTGCCGGTGCCGGAGCGACCGATGATGCCGACATGGTCGCCGCGACGCACCTGCAGGTCGACGCTCGTCAGGATCGGCAGGCCCTCGCCGTCGGGGAGCTCGACCGTGCGGGCAACGCCGGTGAGCCTCAGGAGCTCCTCGGAGCTCACATCTCCCCCTCAGGCATGGCGCCGGCCATCTCCTCGGGCGAGTCCTTCGCGCCCGGGACATAGCGCAGCACCGAGTCGCCGGCCTCGAGCCCGCTGGTGACCTCGACGACCTTGCCGTCGGTGACGCCGAGCTTGACCGGCTGCTCGGTCGGGGTGCCGTCCTCGCCGACGACCCAGACGCTGCCGTCGCGGACCAGGCCGGTGACCGCGGTGACCGGGATGGTGACGACGTCCCCGTCGCTCTTGCCCGCGTCGATGACCATGGACATCGTGAGACCGTCGAAGACGGTCACCTTCCGCGGCACCAGACAGGTGATCCGGGCGCCGGCGCCGGACTCGCCCTCGCCGCCGCCCGGCTCCCCCTCCATCATCTCGCCCTCGGGCGCGTCGTTGGTGATCGTCTCGGTCGCCGCGTCACCGATGCGCAGATCGGTGCAGGCGAACGGCTTCGGGCCACCCTCGATGGTCACGGTCGCCTTCTCCGGGTTGCCGGCCAGCCGGTATCGGTCCAGCGGTGAGATCGCACCGACGGCGTGGAACGTGGTGGGGCGGATCGAGACGACGACCCCGTCCTCGGCCACCTCGCCGAGCATGTCGACGGCGTAGTTGCCGACGATGCCCGTGGCGGGCGCGACGACCGTGTACCAGTGGTAGACCGGCTTGGGCGGCGACGGCTCTGCCGGGGCATCGTCGCGATCACCGTCGCCGCGGGCGTCATCCACGCTCCCGGGCTCGTCTGCGGGCTCCTCGACGGGTTCGGCCACCTCGGCGGGCTGCTCCTCGGCGCGCACCTGGAAGAGCTTGTCGCCCTTCTCCACCTTGGTGCCGCTCTCGGCGAACCTATGGGCCAGCACGCCGGTGACCGAGCTGGTGGCCGAGACCGGCTTGTCGATCACGATGGTGCCGTCGATGGTGAGCGAGTTGGAGATGGTGCCCGTCTCGGCGACGACCTCCTCTGGAGGAATCTGTCCGGTCGGCGTCAGCGGTGCCCCGTCGGCCTGCGTCGAGCCGGTGAAGGCCAGCTTGAAGAGGCTTACGGCGATCAGGAGCCCGATCACGGCCCAGAAGGACTTGAAGAGTGCGCGGCGCACCACCGTCTTCGACATGAGCGGACTGTAGTCCTACGTCTCGGGTCGCGGCCGCCGAATTTCTCCCCGATTCGGCAACACTCCATCTACGTCACCATCGAACACATGTTCCATCCCCTAGACTCCGGGACCCGAACGATCGACCGCCTCAGGCACGGGAGACCCCCACCATGCGTCCCGACAACGACTCGACCGCTGACCGGACGACTCCGAGAGCCGGGGATAAAGGCCGTGGCCTCATCCTCTTCGGCGCCGTCACGGTCGCGCTGATCTCGACGGCAGCCGCGTACGTCGCCATGGTCGGCTTCGGGCGAGACGTGCTCGCCATGGGGACGATCAACGCCTACGCCTTCGCCGGTGTCTTCGAGCTCTCGCTGGTCACGGTGGCGCTGATGGCGCGGGAGGCAGCCCAGCAGGATCGGCCGGCGCAGACGCTGCTGACCCTGACCTGGGTGCTGTCGGCGGCGTCCGGGTTCTTCGCCGGCTGGCACGAGGTCCATCTCGGCCACGCTGCCACCGCGGCGGCGTTCCGGTTCATCGTGCCGCTGTTGGCCGCGCTGATGTGGCACCTGGCGCTCGTCGGTGACCGCCACCTGGCCATGGAACGCTCCTGGTCCGAGCTGCGGACGGGCGCACGGATGCACGCGCTGCTGGCGACCCGGGTCGAGTGGCGGCGGGCTCGCGACACGGCGTTGCGGAAGCGTACGGCCTCGTCACGCCGGAAGCTGGAGCGCGCGCAGAAGCGCTACTGGCGCGCCGAGGCGGTCGCGCTGCGGTCGGTCGCACCGGGCGCGATGCGTGACCAGATCACCCAGTGGGTCGACGCCTTCGCCGCGGTCGCCGAGGGCACCCGTCAGGCCGATCGGCTGCCGATCACTCTGCCTGACGTGCACGAGGCGCTCAGCGTGCCGGTCATCGAGCGGGTCTCTGCCGAGCAGATCACCCAGCCGTCCGCGCGGCCCGAGCGGCCCGAGCGGCCCGAGCAGAACGACGAGCCGGTACCGAACGACCTCGTCGACATGCCTCGCGAGGTGCTGCCGCCGCGCGAGAGCCGGACCCGGGAGATGGCCTCCGCCCTCGCCACCACCGACGCCCGCCCCCGGGTCTCGAGCCGGGTGACCGACGCCGCCCGTACCGCCGCCGAGGTCTCCCCCGGCGCCGGGATGGCCCCGGAGTTCAGCAACGGTCGTACCGCCACCAAGCCGGCCGAAGCCGACGGCACGCTCCTCGACCGGATTCCGTTCCCGGAGAACATCCCGGACCCCGAGCCGGAGATGGACTACCCGGACACCTTCCCTGACGAGGATGAGGACCTGCTCAGCAACCTGCCCTCCGAACCCCGTGAAGCCGCGCGGATCCTGGTACGCGCCGGCGCGCCGGTATCGAAGGTGGCCGACAGGCTGGAGGTTTCCCCCACCACCGTCCGCCGCTGGGTCAAGGCCCGCGCCTGATCGGCGTAGGGGGTCAGCCCTCGAGGTCGGCCTTGAGCTTGGCCAGGGTGGTCGCCATACCCGTACGAAGCTCCTCGGTGAAGTTCTCCTGACCGCCGAACGCCACCTTCGTCAGCGAGCGGGACAGGCTGGAGATGCCGGTCGGGGTCTCGCGACGGTGAGTGACGACGGTCCCCTCAGCCGTCTCCTCCAGCTGGAAGGACCACACGGTGGTGTTCTCGGAGATCCGGAAGGCGAAGTCGGAGTGAGGGGTGAAACGTACGACCTTGGCATTGGTCGGCCAGTGCTTCCAGCCCTGGCGGTTGATGTTGAAGAAGCGAGTCCCCTCCTTGACCTGGCCGAAGACGACAGTCTTCGCCACCTGCGGGCTCCATGAGGCCATCCGCGGCAGGTCCGTGATCGCGGCCCATACCTGCGCCGGCGTCGCGTTGATGGTGGTGGACGTTTCGAGGTCTGTGATCGTCGTCATGCCGGAACCATACCGGCAGTATGACTCTCTCGACAGGGCTCGCCAGTCCTCGACCAACGCCGGACCGGATCAGTCCTCGGTGTCGGACAGCTTCCACGGCCAGTCGTAGAACGGGTTGGGTGTTCCCCAGGTCGGGCCGTAGCGCTCGGCCAGGAACCCCTCCGGATCGGCCGGCGCGAGCAGGGTGGCTCCCTTGAAGGAGAGCTCGGCGGCCGGCAGCACCAGCGAGGCGGGGATCGGGCGCAGCTTCATCTTCTCCATGTGAAGCGTCGCTTCCTCACCTGCGACGAGAAGCGGGAACAGGTCGATGTGCAATCCGGTCGACGGGTCGGTGATGTGGAAGTTGAGCTGGTTGTTGGGCCTGGAGACCTTCCAGCCAAGCTCAGCGATCGTCGCGCGCAGCTTCGCCAGGATCGGCTCGGCCTCCGCCCGGGTAGCCGCCTCGAGCGGGATCAGCATGTCCACGTCGTCGTCGTGAGCCAGGAAGTCGCCCTCCCGAACGACCCCGAGCAGCGTCCCGTAAGCCATCATCGCCGGCAACCCCTGCTCGGCGAGCAGCTCGGTGGCGTGCTGCATGGTCGTCACGTAGTCGGCCGAGCGCTTGCGCAGCACTCCGACGTCTCGGAACCCGTGACGGGTCAGCACCGCCTCCTCGCCGCCGATCGCCATCGCCGCGCGGTTGACCGCGGTCTCGAGGCGACGCAGGTCGGTGGTGGACCGAAGCACCAGCTGATAGGTCTGCATCGACGTCGCCGTGGCGGGGACCCGCAGCCTCTCCGCCGCGAGCAGATGTCCGGCGAGGACCCACTCGTCCTCGGACAGCGTGGCGTCCTCCGGCAGACGCGTCGGAACCAGCCCGGCGAGGAGTCGCTGCTCCTCGGCGTCGGCGGTGAGCAGTCCCTTCTCCCCGAGCCGGGCCAGGGCGGAGACGATCTCGGTGTGCGCCTGGCGGCAAGCCTCCTCGGACTCCAGGAGATCAGGTCCCACGTCGCGCCCCGTCAACCGTGACACCAGCGCCAGGGTGCGCTCGACCAAGGAGTCGGAGTCGAGCGAGTAGACGGTGTGGAAGGTGTTGTCGGTGCCGGCGATCGCGATCGTCAGCCGCCGATTCCGGACTCCCCAACCGTCACGACGGTTGTAGACCCGGACCTCGTCGGCCGCCACGGGCTGCTCCAGGGAGACCGACCACCACGGGCCGTCCTCGCGCCGCGTACGCAGCGTGCCGTAGGCGAACGGGTCGGCGCCCTCCGGTTGCGTTGGAGCCGTCGAGCTCATCACGACGGACTGATCGGCCGGCTCGACCCGGACGAGCTTGCCGGCTGCGTACAGCTCGAATCCGCGCAGGTCGACCTGACCGGTGAACTTCTCGGGCAGATGCACGTGGATCTGCGAGACAGGGCCCTTGACCGGCACCGACAGATAGCTGGCCCCGATGCCCCCGAAGTAGCCGAGCGACGGCAGCAGCTCGGGGGTCCCAGGGCGTCGCCGCAAGCCGGTGGGCTCCCGGAGGTAGATGCCGGCAGTCGGCTCGACCTTGCTGTTACCCCGCATGCGGGCTACGACAGACTTCAACCGATCGGGGAGATTCGTCATCGTGCTTCCTGCCGGGATCAGGGGGCCAACGGATCTCGGCAGTGTTCCAGACACCTGTCATTTACCTTCGTTCAGGTGGTCTGAACCATCCTCAGCCCCGCTCGGACCACCAGTCCAAGAGCCGCTTGGCGGCCTCGTCCTCGGAGAGGAGACCCTCGTCGAGGCGCAGGTCCATCAGGAACTTGTACGCCGCCCCGACCTCGCGCCCCGGAGAGATGTCCAGCAGCGACATGATCTGGTTGCCGTCGAGCGCGGGCCGGAGCGCGGCGAGCTCCTCCTCCTCGGAGATCCGCTCGATGCGGGCCTCGAGGGCGTCGTAGGTGCGGGCCAGGCGGTCGGCCTTGCGGCGGTTGCGGGTGGTGCAGTCGGCGCGGGTGAGGACGTGGAGCCGCTGGAGCTGGTCGCCGGCGTCGCGCACGTAGCGCCGCACCGCCGAGTCGGTCCACTCCCCGTCGCCGTAGCCGTGGAAGCGCAGGTGGAGCTCGACGAGCGAGGAGACCGCCTCGATCTCGTCGTTGGAGAAGCGCAGCGCCTTCATCCGCTTGCGGGTCATCTTGGCGCCGACGACGTCGTGGTGGTGGAACGAGACGGTGCCGTCGTCGTGGAACTTGCGCGTGCGCGGCTTGCCGATGTCGTGCATCAGCGCCGCGAAGCGCGAGACGAAGTCGGGCCCGCCGCCGAGACGCGCCTCCTGGTCGATCGACTGCTCGAGCACGGTGAGGGTGTGCTCGTAGACGTCCTTGTGCCGGTTGTGCTCGTCGCGCTCCATCCGCAGCGCGGTCAGCTCGGGCAGCACCAGCTCGGCCAGCCCGGTCTCGACGAGCAGCGAGAGCCCCCGGCGTGGATAGGGGGCGCAGATCAGCTTGACCAGCTCGTCGCGGACCCGTTCGGCCGAGATGATCGAGATCCGTGACGCCATGTCCTTCATCGCGGCGACGACCTCGGGGGCGACCGTGAAGCCGAGCTGCGCGGCGAACCGCGCGGCCCGCATCATTCGCAGCGGGTCGTCGGAGAACGACGCCTCCGGCGTCCCAGGCGTGCGAAGCACGCGCGTTGCCAGGTCGACGACACCGCCGTAGAGGTCGACGACCTCACGGCCGGGAAGCCTGACGGCCATCGCGTTGACGGTGAAGTCGCGGCGTACGAGGTCGTCGGCCAGGGACGTGCCGTAAGCCACCGACGGCTTGCGGGAGTCGGACGCGTAGGCCTCGGAGCGATAGGTGGTGACCTCGACCTGCCAGGGGCCCTTGCGGGTGCCGATGGTGCCGAAGTCACGGCCCATGTCCCACAGCCCCTCGCCCCACGTACGCAGGATCTTCTCGGTCTCCTCGGGGCGCGCCGAGGTGGTGAAGTCGAGGTCGTTGTGGGGGCGTCCGAGCATCGCGTCGCGGACGGGGCCGCCGACCAGAGCCAGCTCGAAGCCCGAACGGGCGAAGGCCTCGCCTAGGGAGTCGATGACCGGTGCGATACGGTCCAGTTCAGCTGTCACCGATCGCTGAACATCGGCGACGCTGATCGGGGGAAGCTGGCTGTCGGACACAACGCCGCAGTCTACGAGGACCGCACCCCCGGAAAGATATTCTCGAAGTCATGCCAGTCCGCCAGCACCAGGCGAGGCCGCCACGGCCACCCGGACGAGTCGTCATCACACTCGTCCTGACGCTGCTGGCACCCCTCCTGCTGATGCTGTCGACGACCACGCTGGCCGCGCCGGCCCGGGCTGTGGACGACATCGAGGAGACCGACCCGCTGACGGTGAGCATCGACCAGCTCGACACGGTCAGCCTCGACGGCCGCACCAAGGGCAGGATCACGGTGCGCGGCAAGGTGTCCAACACCACCGAGGAGGAGTGGGCCGGGGTAAACGTCTACCCGTTCGTCGGCGACACGCCGATCACCACCTCCAAGGAGCTGGCCGAAGCGGCCAAGCTCCCCGCGGACGCGCTGGTCGGCGAGCGGATCGTCGCGGAAGGGGCGTACGCCAAGATCCCCGACCTCGCGCCGGGCGAGACCTACTCGTGGTCGCTCACGGTGCCGCGCAAGCTCCTGCAGGTCACCGAGCCCGGGGTCTACTGGTTCGGGGTCCACGCCCTCGGCGCCACCACACCGAAGACCGCCGACGGCCGGGCGCGCACGTTCCTTCCGCTGGTGAAGGAGCCCAACAAGAGGGCCAAGGCCGAGAAGGTCTCGCTGGTCATGCCGCTGCGGCGCAGCGTGGTCTATGACGCCGACGGCAGCGTGAGCTACCTCCCCGGCTGGACCCGTGACCTGAGGGCAGGCGGCCGGCTCTACCGGATGCTGGAGACCGGCGCGGAGATGCCCAGCCTGACCTGGGCCATCGACCCGGCGCTGATCGACGCCGTACGCAACCTCGCCGAAGGCAACCCGGCCCGCAACCTGGCGCCGACGGATGGGCCGGAGGAGAGTCCGGAGGAGAGCGGCGGGGAGAGCGCTTCGGCTTCCGCCTCCGCCCTGCTGCCGAGCCCGTCGGCCAGCACCGACGCCGACGCCGAGGAGCCGATCGACGAGGAGACCGAGGCCGCACAGCAGGCCGCGACCACCTGGCTGGGCCGCCTCGAGGATGCCCTCGCCGGCCACAACCTGCTGGCCCTCCCCTACGCCGACCCCGACCTGTCCGCGCTGGCCACCAGCGACCCCGACCTGCTGGCCAGCGCGCGCGAGCAGACGAGCCGGGCGCTCGCAGAGCTCGGCATCAAGGCGACCCCGGCCGCGGCGCCGCCGACCGGCTACCTCGACCGCGCGGCGGTCAACCTGCTCGAGCCGGGTGCGGTCAACCTGGTCAGCGACAGGATGTTCCGCGGCACCAAGCCCGTCCTGGCCGACCTCGACGGTCACGAGATGATCGTGACCTCGTCCGGTGCCGCAGCCGGCGGGCCCGGACCCAACGACTCCCTAGACGCGATCTCGGTGCGCCAGCGTCTCGTCGCCGAGGCGGCCCTGCTCCGCGGTTCCGGCAAGCCGCTCGTGGCGGTCCTCCCCGACGGCTGGCACCCTCCGCAGGAAGCCGCCTCGTTCGTCGCCCCGTGGAACAAGGCCGCCTGGATCTCGTCCTCGACGCTGACCGAGGCGGTCGCCGGCCACAAGGCGACGTCGGTCACCGCCGAGAAGCTCCGCTACCCCCGCCGCGAGATGCGGACCGAGATCTCGGCCGAGCGGATCAGGACGGCCAACGAGCTCGTCGGCGCCGGCGAGATGCTGCAGCGCGTCCTGACCCACAACGACGAGGTCGCCGCCGACATCCTCAACGAGGCGCTGACCACGACCTCCTACTCCGCCCGCCGGGGCTACACCGACGCGGGCGCCGACGCGCTGAGCCACGTCGGGGCTCAGCTGAGCTCGATCACCGTCAGCGTGCCGCCGAAGGTGATCCTCTCCAGCATGAAGGGCGGAGAGTTCCAGGTCTCCCTGAGCAACGAGCTGGACGAACCGGTCACGGTGCGGCTGGACGCGATGACCGACGAGTCGCTGCGGGTCGCGACCTCCGAGCCCGTCCAGCTCGACGCCAACTCGAAGGCCAGCTTCAACCTCGCGGCGAGCATGCGCGACACCGGCACCCACACTGCCCTGATCGTCGTCACCGACACCAAGGGCAACCCGCTGGGCGCCCACGCGTCCGTACCGATCCGCCCCTCCCAGGTGAGCGGTGTGATCTGGTGGTTCGTGGGGACGGGCTGCGCGCTACTGTTCGCGGCGATCGCGGTCCGGCTCACCCGGCGCATCATGAAGGCCAAGAAGGCACGTACGACGGGGGAACTGTGACAGCCACCGAGCAGAAGTCCGGCGGAAGCTCGGTCCTCGCCAACAGCGCGGTGATGGCCGCGGGGACGCTCTTCTCCCGGGCCAGCGGGTTCATCCGCTCAGCGCTCCTGGTCGCGGCCCTGGGCTCCGGTCTGCACGCCGACGTCTTCAACATCGCCAACACCGTCCCCAACATGCTCTACATCCTGTTGGCAGGCGGCGTCTTCAACGCGGTGCTCGTCCCACAGCTGGTGAAGGCGCAGAAGAACGACGCCGACGGCGGGACGGCCTACACCGACCGGATCATCACGCTGGCCGGCCTCTTCCTCGGCGTGGTCACCGTCGCGCTCGTGCTCGGGGCGCCGTTGCTGATGCGCCTCTACCTCGGCGCCGACTGGTACACGCCCGAGCACAAGGACCAGCTCGAGTCGGCCATCGACTTCGCCCGCTGGTGCCTGCCGCAGGTCTTCTTCTACGGCATGTTCGTCCTGGTCGGACAGGTGCTCAACTCCCGCGGCAGCTTCGGGCCGATGATGTGGGCCCCGATCGCCAACAACATCGTCGCCATCTCGACCCTGGTGCTCTACCTGGTCGTCTTCGGCCCCTCGAGCTCCGGTGGCTTCACGACCGGCGAGGAGACGATGCTCGGTCTGGGTTCCACGCTCGGCATCGTGCTCCAGTTCCTGCTGCTCCTGCCGGTGCTGCGCAAGGCCGGCGTGCGCTATCGGCCGCGCTTCGACTTCCGCGGCGCCGGCCTGTCCCACACCGGACGGCTGGCCGTGTGGACGGTCCTCTTCGTGATCGTCAACCAGGTGGCGTACACGATCGTCACCCGGCTCGCCTCGACCGGCTCGGCCGCGGGCGGCACCGGCTACACCGTCTACTCCAACAGCTTCCTGGTCACCCAGGTGCCCCACTCGATCATCACCGTCTCGCTGGCGACGGCGATCCTGCCGCTCCTCTCGCGCCACGGCGCGGCCGGAGAGCTGCCCGAGCTGGGACGTACGTTGTCCCACCAGATGCGCAACGCGCTCGCCATCGTGGTCCCGATCGCCGCGCTGATCCCGGTGCTCTCCGTGGACATCGCACACCTCCTGTTCAGCTACGGCGCCGGAGCCGACGCGTTCAAGGACTACGCCCCGACGCTGTCGATCTTCGCGGCCGGCCTGGTCTTCTTCACGATTCACTACCTGCTGCTGCGTGGCTTCTACTCGCTGGAGCAGAACCGCACCGTGTTCTTCATCCAGTGCGCGGTCGCGACCACCAACATCGTCGCCGCACTGGTGCTGACCAGGGCCTTCTCCGCGGAGTACACCGCCCCAGCGCTGGCCGGCGCCTACACGCTGGCCTACCTGGTCGGCTCCGTCGTCTCGTACGTCGTGCTCAAGCGCACCCTCGGCGACCTCGACGGCCGCGGGCTGCTCGAGTTCCTCGCCCGCCTGGTCCTGGTGACGCTCGTCGCCGCCACCGCCGCCTGGCTGCTGCGCACCGGGCTGGGCATGATCAACGACGAGCCGACGATGGTGCTGGCGTTGATCGGGGCCGCTATCGTCGGGGCGCTGCATCTCGGCATGCTGCTCCTCGGGGCGCAGGCTGCCCAGGTCAAGGAGCTCACCGCGATGGTGCAACAGGTTTCCCGACGGCTGCGTCGATGACCACCATCGGACAGGCTCCACTCTGTCTGGCACGGTCTGAAAGAATGGTTCCGATATGGAGTTCACGCAATCAGGCGACGTCCTCGCCGGCAGGTACCAGCTGACGGATCTGCTGAGCGAGTCCCGTGAGGGACGCTTCTGGCGCGCCCAGGACGCAGTGCTCGGCCGCCCGGTCGCCGTGCACGTCCTGGATTCCCGCGACGAGCGCGCGCCTCGGCTGATGGCCGCCGCCCGCAACTCCGCCGCTGTCGGTGACCCCCGGATGTTGCGCGTCCTCGACGCCGCCCAGACCGACCAGGTGGCGTACGTCGTCAACGAGTGGGGCGAGGGCTCGTCGCTGGAGAACGCGCTGGCCGCCGGCGGACCGCTGTCACCCCAGGAGGCCACCTGGATCGCCGCCGAGGTCGCCGACCTGCTGGTCCTGGCCCACGATCAGGGGCATGCCCACGGCCGGCTCAACCCCGAGGCGGTGCTCCTCGACGACCTCGGCGCCGTGCGCGTCATCGGCTTCGGTGTCGACGCCGCGCTCCACGGGATCGACCCCGACACCCGTGACTCCCAGCGGCGCGACCGCGTCGACGCCGTCGGCGTCCTCTACGCCGCCCTGACCGGCAAGTGGGCCGGCGAGACGCTGTCCTCGATGCCGCCGGCGCCGCGCGACCACGGCCGCGTGCTTCGTCCCCGGCAGGTACGCGCCGGTGTGCCGCGTCCGCTCGACGACCTGTGCGACCGGGTCCTGGGCAGCGGCGCCGAGATGCCGCCGCTGACCGCCGCCGAGCTGCACTCCGCGCTCGCCGGCTTCTCCGGCGAGCCGACCGCTCCGCTCAACCGGCCCGCCGCCATCGACGAGGAGACCCAGGCGATGGCTCCGCCGGCCCAGGCCGAGCCGGCCGAGGCGCAGGCGGCCTCGAACGCAATCGGCGTGGCCCCCGATGCCGTACGCCCCCAGCGCCAGCGTCCGTCGTCCCCGCCGCCGATGCAGGACCCGACGCCGTCGAAGCCGCTCTTCGCCGACGAGACGCCCGGCTACGTCGCGCCGCAGCGCCCGCAGCAGGCTCCCCCCGCCCGGCGACCGGTGGCTCCGGACGCCTCCTACAACGGCTGGCAGGGTCCGTGGACCGGCGCCAACGTGTCGATCGCGGAGGAGCCCGACTACAACAGCAAGCCCGGCACCAACTGGCTCCGTATCGCGATGGGCGTCGGTCTGGTGGTCCTGGTCCTCATCGCCGGCTCGATCGCGTGGAACATCGTCAGCGACGACCCCGACACGACCGCGGAGAACCCCGGCACGGGCAACAACGGCGGCGACACCACCGCCGAGGCCAAGCCTGCCCCCATCAAGGGCATGACCGCCAAGGATCTCGACCCCCACGGCGACCCGCCCACCGAGTATCCCGACCTCGTCGGCGGCGTGGTCGACGGCAAGGACGATCCGGCCACCAACTGGCGCACCTCGACCTACAACGACCAGATCGGTGACGGCCCACGCTCGCTCAAGCCGGGTATCGGCGTTGTGCTCAACCTCAAGGGCGACTATGCCGTCGACTCCCTGAAGTTCCGGATGGTCGGCGAGCCGACCGACATCAGCGTCTACGTCGGGGACTCACCGTGGACCGACGACCCCAGCGGCGCTCCTGCGGCCAAGGGCAGTGTCGGCGCCGAGGGCGAGATCAAGCTCGACGATGCTCCCGAGGGAAGCTATGTCCTCGTCTGGCTGACCGGTCTTCCGACTGGCGACGGCGGCTACCGCGCCGAGGTCAAGGAGATCGAGGTCCTCGGCACCCCCGTCTCCTGACGAGACGTCGCTCCCGTCGCTCGAGATGTCACTCAGATGCCAGCTCGCACGACGTACGTGACGCTTCGGCCGACGCAGGTGACGTCTCGGCGGTCGGGGCCCTGGAATGTACTTGGCCTACGATCTGTTGTGCCGTTCGCCAGCCATACCTGAGGAGCCACAAGATGCCGACCCCGTCGTCCCCGACAGCCCCCCGCAACGTGATCGTCGTGGGCTCCGGCCCTTCGGGCTACACCGCTGCGGTCTACAGCGCCCGCGCCGGACTGCAGCCGCTCGTCTTCGAGGGGTCGGTGACCGCCGGCGGTGCCCTGATGAACACGACCGACGTGGAGAACTTCCCGGGTTTCCGTGACGGCATCATGGGCCCCGAGCTGATGGACAACATGCGTGCCCAGGCGGAGCGCTTCGGCGCCGAGCTCGAGCCTGACGACGTGATCGAGATGGACCTCACCGGCCCGGTGAAGGTCATCAAGACCGCGACCGACACCCACTACGCGAAGTCCGTCATCCTCGCGACCGGCTCGGGCTACAAGAAGCTCGGCCTGCCGCGCGAGGACGAGCTCTCCGGCAAGGGCGTCTCCTGGTGTGCCACCTGCGACGGCTTCTTCTTCCGGCAGAAGCCCATCGTGGTGGTCGGCGGCGGCGACTCCGCGCTGGAGGAAGCCCTCTTCCTGACTCGCTTCGGCTCCTCGGTCACCCTCCTCGTACGCCGCGACGAGCTGCGCGCCTCGAAGATCATGCAGGAGCGCGCCTTCGCCGACCCGAAGCTCGAGATCGCCTGGAACTCGACAGTCGAGTCCATCAACGGCGAACTCTCCGTGGAGAGCATCACCGTCAAGGACACCAAGACCGGTGAGCTGCGCGACCTCGAGTGCGCCGGTCTGTTCATCGCCATCGGCCACATCCCGCGCTCCGAGCTGCTCACTGGCCAGGTCGACCTCGACGACGACGGCTACGTCCTGACCAAGGACGGCACCACCGCCACCAACATCGAGGGCGTCTTCGCCGCCGGTGACCTGGTCGACCACGTCTACCGCCAGGCGATCACCGCCGCCGGCACCGGCTGCCAGGCCGCGCTCGACGCGGAGAAGTTCCTCGCTCACCAGGCTCACCAGGCCCACGCCGAGGCAGCTGCCGTCTCGGCCTGACCGAAGCCTCTACGGTGGTGGTCTCGACAAGCCGACCACCGGGAATGCCGGGCACCAGCCGAGCGTTCAACTCATCAGACTTCCTCAATCCACCTCTACCAAGAAGGAACCCATCGTGGCTGACAACATGACCGCCGTGACCGACGCCGAGTTCGACGCAACGGTTCTGAAGTCCGACAAGCCGGTGCTGGTCGACTTCTGGGCCGAGTGGTGCGGCCCGTGCCGCCAGGTCTCCCCGATCCTCGAGGAGCTGGCCGGCGAACACGGTGACAAGGTCACCTTCACCAAGATGAACGTCGACGAGAACCCGGTCACCCCCTCCACCTACCGCGTGACCGGCATCCCGACCATCAACGTCTACCAGGGCGGCGAGGTCGTGAAGTCGATCGTCGGCGCCAAGCCGAAGGCTGCGCTCCTCAAGGAGCTGCAGGAGTTCATCGGCTGACACCAGCTGAACCATGATGGCGCGCCACTGTTTCGGTGGCGCGCCATCGTCATTTCGCCGAGGCGTCACTTACGTCGGGCGAGACGTCAGTTGTGGCGGGCGAGACGTCAGTTGTGGCGGGCGAGTGGTCTCGACAAGCTCGACCACCGGGCGCGGGTTAGTGGTCTCGACAAGCTCGACCACCGGCTCGACCACCGGCTCGACCACCGCACCGTTTCACGGGAAACATTCACTCGCCGTCGCGGTGCAGCTCGGTGGAGGCCGGGGAGGGATGGCTGCGCGGACGTACGACCTCCCGCAGCCGTTCCCACGCGGTCTCGAAGTCGTCGATCCAGGTAACGGTCTGCTTCAGGTCCATCCGCATCCGAGGGACGGTCGGATGCTCCCGGTAGGTCTTGAACCCCACGCGGCTCAGGAAGTCGGCGGGTGCGGCGCAGCGCCGGCCATGGATGCCGCTCATCGGGCCGACATCGCCGAAGGCCTCGATCGCCCGGAACTGTCCGCGTTGGACCAGGTCACGGGCCATTCCCTGCACGAGCATCCGGCCGATCCCGCCGCCGGCGCGGCGCGGGTCGATCCACACCGTGGTCATCAGGACCGCGTCAGCCGAAACTGGCCCGGACGGGAACGAAGCCACTCGCGGGACGAAGACCGGCGGCGCGTAGAGCACGAACCCCGCCGGCGTACCGTCGATCACGGCCACCCGTCCGCACGAGCCCCATTCGCGGAGCACCTCGGAGATCCAGGCCTCCTTGACCTCGATCGTCTGCGTCGCATCGACGCGGCGATGGCCCACAGGATCGCGCTCCCAGAACAGGCAGGCACGACACGGTGCCGGGACCTCCGCGAAGAGATCCAGCGTCAACGGAAGAACGCGACGTGCCATGTCTCACCCTTGATCCTGGGTTAAGGGTCTGTTACCAGCGTATGCGATCCTTCATGATGGTGACACCATGAATGATCTTCCCCAGCGCGCAACATCATCCCGCCTCGACCCGTACGCGGACCGCTATGCGGCGCGCACGGCAGGCATGACGGTCTCGGAGGTGCGGGCCCTCTTCGCCGTGGCAGCCCGGCCCGAGGTGGTCTCGCTCGCTGGTGGCATGCCCAACATCTCCAGCCTCCCGCTGGACGTGGTCGGCGACTCGATCAGGGACCTGATCATGACCCAGGGCCCCACCGCGCTGCAGTACGGCGGGGGCCAGGGCGATCCCACTCTGCGCGAGCAGATCTGCGAGGTCATGCGCCTGGAGGGCATCGAGGCCCACCCCGACGACGTCGTCGTGACCGTCGGCTCCCAGCAGGCCGTCGATCTGGTCACCCGGGTCTTCTGCGACCCCGGCGATGTGGTGATCTGTGAGGCCCCGTCGTACGTCGGAGCGCTCGGTGTCTTCAAGGGCTACCAGTGCGACATCGTGCACGCCGAGGTCGACGCCAGCGGCCTGATCCCCAGCGCGCTCGAGCAGGCGATCATCTCCACCAAGGCCTCGGGCCGCAAGGTGAAGTTCCTCTACACGATCCCGAACTTCCAGAACCCGACCGGCGTCACCATGACTCCCGAGCGCCGCACCGAGATCCTCGAGATCTGCCGGCGCCACGACATCCTGGTGCTCGAGGACAACCCCTACGGCCTTCTCGGCTTCGACGACGAGCCCCGCCCGGCGATGCGCGCCCAGGACCCCGGCGTCATCTACCTCGGCTCCTTCTCCAAGACGTTCTCCCCCGGTCTGCGGGTCGGCTGGGCGCTGGCCCCCTCCGCGATCCGCGAGAAGCTGGTCCTGGCGCAGGAGTCCGCGACACTCTGCCCGCCACCGTTCAACCAGATGGCCGTCTCGGCCTATCTCTCCAATCACGACTGGCAGGGCCAGATCAAGCAGATGCGGGAGATGTACCGCGAGCGTCGTGACGCCATGCTCGACGCGCTCGAGGCCTACATGCCCGCGTCCTGCACCTGGACCAAGCCCGACGGTGGCTTCTTCGTCTGGCTGACGCTCCCCGCCGGCATCGACTGCAAGGCGATGCTGCCTCGAGCGGTCACCTCGCGCGTCGCGTTCGTCCCCGGCACCGGCTTCTTCGCCGACGGCTTCGGCGCCTCCTCGATGCGGATCTCCTACTGCTACCCGACTCCGGAGCGGATCCGAGAAGGCGTACGCCGCCTGGCGGGTGTCATCGAGGCCGAGATGGAGCTTCTGGAGACGTTCGGCGCGACCGGGCCAATCCCCGGTCTCCCCATTCGTGGCGCCGAGCACCCTTCGACGAACACTCAGTAGCGCCGACTGGGTGGTCGAGCCTGTCGAGACCACCCCGTCTCCCCTCAGCGTCATCTCGACAAGCTCGATGACCGGGGCTTCCCTCGGAGGTCGAGCTTGTCGAGACCTCGCCAGAGAGTCATCTCGACAAGCTCGATGACCGGGGCTTCCCTCGGAGGTCGAGCTTGTCGAGACCTCGCCAGAGAGTCATCTCGACAAGCTCGATGACCGGACCGCACTCGATGATCGGACCGCGCTCGATGACCGGACCGCACTCGATGACCAGAACCTCAGTAGCGAAATCTATTTGTCGACAAAACGCTTTATCGCTTGATGCCTAAATGGATTCGTCGGCGGCCGGCGACATGAGCTCGACGATCCGACGCAGATCCTCCAGCGTGGCGAACTCGACGGTGATCTTTCCCTTGGAGCGCCCCAGATCGACTTTCACGCGGGTGTCGAAGCGGTCGGAGAGCCTGTCGGAGATCTCCTTGAGGCCAGGAGCACTCGGCTTGGCGCGCTTCACGCGCGGAGTGGCGAAGGCGTCGCCGTCGGGATCGCCGAGAGCGACGATCTCCTCGAGGCCGCGTACGGAGATGCCCTCCGCCACCACCTTCTGAGCCAGCTTGTCCTGCTGCGGCTCACCGTCGACCGCGAGCAGCGCCCGCGCGTGGCCGGCCGAGAGAACACCGGCCGCGACACGACGCTGAACCGACGGGGACAGTTTCAGGAGACGGATCGTGTTGGAGATCTGCGGTCGCGAGCGCCCGATCCTCTGGGCCAGCTCGTCGTGGGTGCACTCGAAGTCGTTGAGCAGCTGCTGGTAGGCCGCGGCCTCCTCCAGCGGGTTGAGCTGCGAGCGGTGCAGGTTCTCCAGGAGCGCGTCCCGGAGCATGTCGGTGTCATCGGTCTCGCGGACGATCGCCGGGATGACCTCGAGGCCGGCCAGCTGGGTTGCCCGCCACCGGCGCTCGCCCATGACCAGCTCGTAGGAGTCGGTCGCCACTTTCCGGACGACGATCGGCTGCAGCAGGCCGATCTCGTTGATCGAGTGGACCAGCTCGGCCATCGCGTCCTCGTCGAAGACCTGCCGAGGCTGCACATGGTTCGGCTGGATCTGCGTGACCGGCAGCTCAGCGAAATATGCGCCGTCGACGGGCGCCAGATCCGATTTCTCGATCTGACGGCCTTCCGTCGGCTCGGCGGACCCGGGGTCCACGGATGCGCCAGAAGTCGCCCCAGCGGAAAGGTCCGAATGACGGACGTCCGACTGGACAGGAGCGCCTTCGGACGACTCAGTTCCGCCGCCGGCCGGAGCGGTCGGAATCAGCGACCCCAGACCTCGTCCGAGTCCACGTTTCGGAGCCTGCTTACTCATTCCTGTGTCCCCCATTGTCGGTGGTCGAGCTTGTCGAGACCACGTCTGATGTCGCAATCGTGGTGGTCTCGACAGGCTCGACCACCGGGTCCTTCATCGTCACTGCTGGCCCTGTTTGGCGAGCTCCTTGGCGGCCTCGAGATAGCTCAGCGCGCCGGGCGAGCCGGGGTCGTACGTCATCACCGTCTGTCCGAACGAGGGCGCCTCGGACACGCGCACGGCGCGGGGGATGAACGTGCGCATGACCGTGTCGCCGAAGTGCTCACGCACCTCCTCGGCGACCTGCGAAGCGAGCCGGGTGCGAGCGTCGTACATCGTGATCAGCATCGAGGAGACCCGCAGCGTCGGGTTCAGTGCCGCACGCACCATCTCGACAGTCTTGAGGAGCTGCCCGAGGCCCTCCAGCGCGTAGTACTCCGCCTGGATCGGGATCATCACCTCGGTGCTCGCGACGAGCGCATTGACGGTGAGCAGACCCAGCGACGGCGGGCAGTCGATGAGGACGTAGTCCCATCGATCCTCCGCGTCACCCACGCGGGGCGACTTGGCCAGGGCCTCCTTCAGGCGCTGCTCGCGTCCGTCCTCCTCGACGAGCTCGACCTCGGCCCCGGCCAGGTCGATGGTCGCCGGCACGAGCTCGAGGCCCTCGAGCTTCGGAACCGGCACGACGACATCGGCGAGCGATGCTCCCTCGACCAGGACCTCGTACGTTCCCGGGGTGCCCTGGTAGTGGTCGACGTCGAACGCGGTGCAGGCGTTGCCCTGAGGGTCGAGGTCGATGACCAATACCTTCTGACCCAGCTGGGCCAGCGCCGCGGCGATGTTCACCGTCGAGGTGGTCTTGCCGACGCCACCCTTCTGGTTGGCGGAGACGATCACGCGCGTGCTCGCCGGGCGCGGCATCGGCGGCCGGCTGCTCGCCGCCCCGCGCGCCAGGAGCGTGTGCTCGGCGGCAGCGGCCAGCGGCGTCGCCTCCGTGGTGAAGTCGTTCTCGAGGGATGCGATGTCGCCGGCCGTACGGAGCCTGATCGACACCGGCTCGTCGGTTTCACGTGAAACGGCGTTCTCTGGACTCTCGTCGTCGTACGGCATGTTCCTCATCCTCCGTCATCGGTGGTCGAGCCTGTCGAGACCACCTTGGTCGCACGAGCTGTCGTGGGAGCAGGTGCGCAAGCAGGCCTCCGACAAGCTGCAGCAGCTCTCCGTCGAGATGCCGTCGTTCG
>NZ_JBEXSD010000017.1:0-86088 GCF_040613495.1 Nocardioides sp. NPDC006273
AAGCCCGCCTGCACGAACGCCTGGTCGGTCTGAGCACGTCCGGCCGACCCGTACGGGAAGTCGACCGAGGGTTCGTCTACGAGGTCGGCTAGGCGCAGTCGCTTTCGCCCTGCCAGAGGGTGGTCGGGCGGCAGTACGGCGACGAGCCGTTCACGCGCCAGTTCGCGGCTCTGCACACCGGCGGGCTCCTTGGTCCCGGGTAGGCCAAGAAAGGCGACATCGAGGTCACCGGCAACGATGCTGGCAACCAGGTCGTTGCTCGCACCTGTGCGGAGGCCGACGCGAACCTGGGGGTGCCCACGCCGCAGCTCGCGCAATGCCGCCGGCACGTCGACCGCTGCGACTGTGGGGATCACGCCTACGTTGAGGCGCCCCTGGATCCTCCCGATGGTGGCTGACGCCTCCGCAGCCGCACGTTCGGCGGACTCCAGGCACAGGCGAGCAGCCGGCAAGAACGCCTCACCCGCAGGCGTCAGTCGAACCCGTCGACTGGTACGCGCGAACAGCGCGACCCCGAGCTCGTCCTCGAGCCGCTTGACCTGATGGCTCAACGCGGACTGCACCACGTGGCATCGTTCGGCCGCCCGGGTGAAGTTCGAGGTCTCGGCCACCGCCAGGACGTACCTCATCTGCTGCAGCTCCATCGATCAATCGTATCTGTCGATCGATCCTGTGACAACAATGTGTTGGACTCATGGCTGACGGGAGCGAAGAGTGGTCCCCATGAAACCGACTGCCTTTGCCCACGGACGTGGTCGCATCGCGGCCCTCACCCTCCTCACCGCTCTCGCCCCGCTCGTGTGGGGCACCACCTACGCCGTCACCAGCGAGATGCTTCCGGCAGCGCACCCGCTCTTCGCCGGGGCCATGCGCGCCCTGCCTGCGGGCCTGATCGCCATCGCGATCGGCATGGCCCTCCCGCGGGGCTCATGGTGGTGGAAGAGCGCAACCCTCGGCGTGCTCAACATCGGACTCTTCTTCCCCATGCTGTTCATCTCCGCCGAGCGCCTCCCCGGCGGCGTGGCCGGCACCCTCGGCTCCGTCAGCCCTCTCATCGTCGCCCTCATCGCAGTGCCGCTGCTCGGTGACCGGTTGTCCGCCTGGCGTATCGGGTGGGGCGTAGCCGGTGTCGTCGGCGTGGGCCTCGTCGTTCTCGGCCCGGCCGCCCGGCTCGACACCGTCGGCATCGTCGCCGGCCTCATCGGCGCCAGCTCGATGGCCCTCGGCGTCACCCTCACCAAGCGCTGGGGTCGGCCCGCGGGCGTGGGGTCGGTGGCGTTGGTCGGGTGGCAGCTGACCGCCGGCGGACTCTTCCTGGTTCCGACCACCCTGATCATCGAGGGAGCACCTCCGGCGATCGACGCGACGGCCGGCGTCGGCTACCTGTGGCTCGGGCTGTTCGGCGGGCTGATCGCCTACATCGTCTTCTTCAGCGGCATCGGCAAGCTGCCCGTCACCTCGGTCGCGCCGCTGAGCCTGCTCTCTCCCATGATGGCCGCGACGGTCGGCGTGACCGTGCTCGGGGAGTCCCTGAGCCAGCCCCAGATCCTGGGGCTCGCGATCGCACTCGCCTCCGTCGTCGCCGGCCAGTTCACACCTCGCGCTCGCGGCCGTCGGCTGGACCAGGTCGCCGTTCAGATCGCCCCGCGCCCCGCGGCCCACGCCATGACCCCCACCCGATAGAAGGAGAACGCACCATGAAGATTCTGATCATCGGAGCCACCGGCAGTGCCGGCTCCCGCATCGTCACCGAGGCACTCCACCGCGGCCACGAGGTCACCGCCGCATCTCGCCAGCGAATGGATCCGACGGCAACCCTCCCGGACGCGCCGACCCTCTCCCTGAACGCCGCGGACCCACAGCAGGTCGCTCAGGCTGCCCGCGCGCACGACGTGGTCGTCGGCGCGACCCGGCCTGCGGCTGGACGCGAAGGTGACGTCATCGAGACGACCGCCGGGCTTGCCGAAGGGACCCGGCGCGCGGACCGCCGGCTGGTCGTCGTGGGCGGCGCTTCGCCGCTCATCGTTCCCGGGACGGGACAGCGGGCGCTCGATGACCCCCGTTGGGTCCCCGCCTCGATCCGCGATATCGCCACTGCGAGCTGCCGCCAGCTCGAAGCGCTTCAGCAGGCAACCGGTCTCGACTGGACCTACCTCGCTCCTGCTGCGATCTTTCAGCCCGGCCCTCGTATCGGCGAGTACCGCAGCGGGGGTGACCAGATCGTGATCGATGGCTTTGGGCGATCGACGATCTCCATGGAGGACTACGCCATCGCGATGCTTGACGAGATCGAGACGCCCACGACGCATCGCGCCGTCCTGTCCACCGGCTATTGATCTCGTGCCGGGCCGGGCCGACCACTCCAAGCGTCCTGCGAGATGACGAGAAGCATCACCACTCCGGTGACCACGGCCGCAGCGGGGGCCACCGTTCCCGTCCACGCCAGGCCGAGGACGAGCCCGACCACGCCGAGCACGGCCATCAGGAGCCCGAGCCGGGTGAACATGGGGGTGGCGAAGGCACGCGCGAACGGCAGGAAGTGCAGTCCGACGGCCAGGACGATGACGCAGGGAAGGACGTCGACGCGCTCCACCGCATCGAGAGCGAACCGCCCCAGCTGGATCCCGACCAACATGCCGGCGACGCTGAGGAAGTACACCCAGGCCGCACTAAGCGGCAGAGGCTCGAGCGGCGCGAACAGGCGACGCGTGATGAACACCGCCCAAACGAAGACTGCGAGCGCAGCGGCCCAAACGACCAGCGCTCCCATCGACACAGCGGCCGGCAGGTCACCACGGTTCGCGTGGACGAAGACGCTGCCGCCGACCGCACCGATCACGGCGCCCCAAACGCGGGGGTGGCCCAGGTGCTGGAGCCCACGACCGACGTCCCCCGGCGTACCGACCATCTGCGCACCTGCTCCTCTGCTTGCCGCGCGTCGCTCGGATGAGCGAAGCGGAGACGCCCGGATCGTACTGGATGAAACCTCCCGAGGGACCTGGAAGGCACATCTCTCGAGATGTCTCGGAGCCGCCATCACGGCTGGCCCTTGGCCGTGTCCGGGATGAGCTTGTCGGGGTCGGTGTAGTTCAGGTGGTCGAGTCGGCCGGTGACGTCCCAGTCGATACGGCGGGGGCGATGATTTGCGGATCGCCTAAGATCAGAGCCATGCAGGACCTCCGGACGGCGTCGCAGACACGCGGCGCGCACCTTGCGCTTGCAGCGGTTGCCGTGGCGCTGTTCGGACTCCTTTCGATGCACGGCTGGGGGTCCCACGCCGGCGCTCATTCCATGGCAGCAGTGCCCCAAGCCCCCAACGTGACGATGTCCGCGGGACACGGTGGTCCGCACGCACTGGCCGGGATTGCGGGAGACGACTCTGCGCCCGCCGAGTCCGGCGCCACCGCAGCAGACAGCCAGCCCCAGGCTCCCCACGGCGACGGCGGCGGGAGCTTCCTCGGTCTTTGTCTCGCGATCCTCACCGGCTTGATCTTGGGCTTCGCCCTGTTGCAGGCCAGGCGCAACATTCGGTTTCTCAGGCGCCTGAGCCCGATCTGGCCGACCCCGCTTCTCCACGGGCGAGACCGTGACCCGCCCGATCTGCTTCAACTCTGCGTGATCCGCTGCTGACAGGCCCGAGCTACGAGGCGCCCATCCCGGGTGACTCGGGCTTTCGCCTGCCCAGACCAGATCACACAGATGGAGCATCTTCATGCGCAAGACCCTGACGGCTGCCATTCTCGCGGCCGCGCTGATCACCCTCGCTTCCTGCGGCGGCAGCGACGACGGCGACACCTCCGCCGGACACAACGATGCTGACGTCATGTTCGCCCAGCAGATGATTCCGCACCACCAGCAGGCCATCGAGATGGCCGAGCTCGCTGAGACCCGAGCCGAGAGCCAGGAGGTCAAGGACCTGGCCGCCGACATCGAGGCGGCGCAAGGCCCGGAGATCGAGACCATGACGGGCTGGCTCGAGAGCTGGGGCGAGGACGTCCCTGACGAAGGCATGTCCGGCATGGATCATGGCGATATGTCGTTGGAGGACATGACCGGGATGATGTCGGAGGAAGACATGACCGCGCTGGGGAACGCATCCGCCGCCGAGTTCGACCAGATGTTTCTCACGATGATGATCGAGCACCACGAAGGCGCGATCGAGATGGCTCAGGCCGAGCAGGCCGACGGCGAGTTCCCGGACGCCACGGCTATGGCCGAGGACATCGAGACCGCCCAGGCTGAGGAGATCCAGACGATGCGGGCACTGCTCGAGTCCTGATCCTCGTCCACGTGTCGGGCAGGCCCCGCGCCTGCCCGACACCTTCCTCAAGACCGGAGCACCTTCATGAACCGAACCTCCCGCATTCCCCTGGCCATCGCGGTCGCAACTGCTCTGCTTTCAACTGCCTGCGCCGCCGATCAGGGGTCCAATCCGCGCGCCGCAACCGAGAGCGCCTCCGACGCCAGCTCAGTCGGCCACATCCACGGGCTCGGGATCGACCCCGCCGATGACAATCTCTACGTCGCCACTCACTTCGGCCTCTTCCACGTCCCCGACACCGGCCAGCCGACCCGCGTCGCCAACCGGTTTCAGGACACCATGGCGTTCACCGTCGTGGGTCCTGGCCACTTCCTCGGCAGCGGACACCCTGACCTGACCGAGGACCTGCCTTCTCACCTGGGCCTGATCGAGTCCACCGACGCCGGCGAGACCTGGGAACCGCTCGCGCTTCAGGGTGAGGCCGATTTCCACATCCTCGAGCCGGCCGGCGATGTCCTCTACGCCTACGACTCCACCACCAGCCGCCTGCTGCGCACCGAAGACCGGAAGCGGTTCGAGGAGATTCTCACGGGTGATCTCATCAGTGTCGCGGCCACCAAGGATCCTGGTCGGCTGTTCGCGACCACGGGCAAGGGACAGGTGATCAGTATCGATGCCTCCACCGGGCAGACACGCGAGCTCGGCGGACCGGTCACCGCCTATCTCGACACCACGGCGGAGGGCGGTCTCGCCGGCATCAGCCCGGATGGTGTTGTCCGGGCCAGTGGCGATGGGGGCAAGACTTGGCAGGAGACCGGCTCGATCGGCGGTCAGCCGGCGGCGTTCACGATCACCGCGCAGGGCTGGTACGCCGCCACCTCGGACGAAGCCTTCCACTCAACTGACCGTGGCGACACCTGGCAACAGGTCCTGTAGGAAGGCGAGACGATGAGCAAGCACCGAGCTGCATCTCACCGAAGCCAGAGACCTCATCGCGCCGGACCGGGGCGCGGCGCAGGGGGTCTCGCCGGCCTTGCCGGTCTCGCCGTTCTCGTCACGGGAACTGCGGTCACGCTTCCGCTCGTCTCGATGGCGCGCGACAGCGATGCCACCAAGGAGACTGAGCGCGCCCTTGTTGCATCGGCTACCGTCTCGCCCTCGGCTTCGCCGACCTCAGAGGCAGAGACTCCTGATGGTGAGGTCGCCGTAGCCGAGGAAGGCGTCTCCCGGCCCAGCAGGCCGCCCGCGGTGTCAAGATCGATACCCGAACGCGGACCCGGCAGGTTCAAGGTCGCAGCCGCTCCGCCCGGCCTGACCGAGGAGGCGACGACCTACCGGGTCGAGGTGGAAAAGGGACTGCCCTACTCGGCCAAAGAGGTCGCTCGCTTCATCGAGACGACCCTCGCCGACGACCGCGGTTGGGCGGCTGAGCACGAGCTCGCGCGCGTCGACGGCCACGCCGACCTGCGGATCGTCTTGGCCACACCCGAGACCGTCGACCAGCTGTGTGCTCCCCTGGACACCGATGGCAGGCTGTCGTGCCGCAACGGCAGCGATGTCGTTCTCAATGCCTGGCGGTGGAACTTCGGCGCCGACAGCTTTGGAAACGACCTGGTTGCCTACCGTCGCTACCTGGTGAACCACGAGACCGGCCATGCGCTCGGCTACCCCCACGCGGAATGTCCGGGCGAGGGTGCGACTGCTCCGGTGATGCTGCAACAGACCAAGGGGCTGGACGGCTGCACCGCCAACCCGTGGCCCGCACCGGTGGATCTGGTCGGCCACTGACCTGAGCACCGGGCTGGACGCATCCGGTCAGGCATCGGCCTCCAGTTCGGTCGGCCGCCTCGTCGACCTCGTCGCGGAAGCTCTCCACCTCCAGGTGGAGACCGCCGGGCCCCTCACCATCAGGACCCGACGGTCGACACCGTCCTGCACTGTCCGACTCAGGCGCAGGCGTGCACCGGCCAGCGACACAGTCGACTCACACGGCGTGCACGCATGAGCACTGGCATGCAGCGAGGGTCCCTTCAGCCGTATCGGCTGCCGTACGGACGAGCACGTCGGCTCCGCGGCCACGATCCGCAATCCCAGCGGTGACCCCGATGGAGGTCCCGAAGGACGTCCCGGCTGTCTCGCCGACCGGTACGGCCTCGGATGCCTTCTCTTCGCGCGTCCACAGCGCCGGTGCGGCGGTGGCGCCGATCGCGGCAAGCACGGCGAGGATGGTCCAGGTGGTGGTGAACCCGGCGTTGGTGGCAACCCATCCTGCGATCGGATAGGTGATCAGCCAGGCGAGGTGAGAGAGGGAGAACTGGGCAGCGAAGACTTCCGGGATGGCGTCGGGTTCGACCGAGCCCCGGAGCACTTGCCCGGTCGGGGTGACGATGAGCGCCATCCCGGCTCCGATCGTGAGCCAGGTGACCGCGGTGAGCGGCGGCATGACAAGACTCGCCGCGGCTGTCGCGAGAGCGACGAGGACCCCGACGACCAGAACGACAGCTCCGGTGAGCATGACCGCACGTTCGGCGACGCGGTCCAGGATTCTGGGGAGGACGAGCGCCGCGAGAAGGGTGCCGGATCCTGAGGCGGCGAGCATCCAGGCCACGTCGGACTGGGTTCCGCCGAGGACGTCGCGGACGTAGTTGACGGTGTTGACCACGACGATGGATCCGGCGGCCGCGACCACTAGATTCAGTGCCATCACGGCGCGCAGACTGGGCGTGGCAGTGAAGGTCCGGATCCCCGATACGACCCGATCCAGGGCGCTGGTGTGCTGGCTGGGGCGGGCGTTGGGGATACGGGTCGAGAGCACGAGTATCGCGGATACAGCGAACCCGAGCGAGGTGCCCAGGAACAGCAGGTTGAAGGACATGACCGCGAGAGCGACAGCTGCGAGCACGGGGCTCAGCAGGCTCTCCATGGTGTAGGCGACCTGCGAGGCAGAGAGTGCTCGCGTGTAGTCGGCCTCTTCGCTGACGATGTCAGGGATGACCGCCTGGAACGTGGGGGTGAATGCCGCAGATGCAGTCTGTAGAACACCGATCAGCACATAGATCTGCCAGACCTCGGTGACGAACGGCAGGGCAAGCACGACCAGGGCACGGACGACGTCGAGGACGGTGAGGAACAAGCGCCGAGGCAGCCGATCGACGTACGCCGCGGCCAACGGCGCAACCACCACGTAGGCGACCATCTTGATGGTCAATGCGGTTGCCAGCACCGCGCCGGCGCGAGCGCCGGCCAGGTCGTAGGCGAGCAGACCCAGCGCGACTGTCGCCAGACCGGTTCCGAACAGTGCGATCACCTGCGCGCTGAACAGGCGCCGGTAGTCGCGGATCGCGAACAACCCCATGGCTCTATCCCTTTCTCAGGCCAGGCCGCTTTCCGTGTCCTGGCGTCGTGGTTCGTTCGAAGAGAACTTGCCCCGCGGCGCTGTCCCGGGCCTGTCCGGCCACCGTCGGTTCTCGCGCGATCGGCGCCCAGCAGTGCGTCGAGCGATGCGTCCCGCTGTGTGACGGTGACTGCCAATGGCGCGATGGATCCGATACTCCCGGCCGTTCGCCACGCGAACGCTGACGACGCGGGCCAGGCCGGGGTACCGGAGCCTTGCGGTTGGTGCGGTCTCAGGCGGTAGCGAGCTTGTAGCCGGCCTTTTCGACGGCCTGCTTCACGGACGCATCGCTGATGTCGCTCTCGCTGGTGAGGGTGATCGCACCGGCTGCGAGGTCGACGTCGACGTCGAGGACGCCGGGGATCTGCTCGACGTGATCGGTGACTTTGCCGGCGCAGCCGCCGCAGGTCATGCCGGAGACGGTGTAGGTGGCGTTGGTTGCCATGAAGTGAACCTTTCTGGTGCGTTCCTGCCCGGGTTGGGCCGGTTGTTGTGGGTCCTGCCGACGAGGCAGGTCCTCCGGGAGCCCGATTCGTCTCGGGGAACCCAGAAGTGTGGGGTCAGGCGTTGACAGGCTCGGGCCGGGAAACCTCTGTGGCGGCGCCGGTGCCGCTTCGAGGATCGCTGTTGGTCGCACGGAAGCTGCGCAGCCGCAGGCTGTTGGAGACCACGAACACCGAGGAGAACGCCATGGCGGCACCGGCGAGCATCGGGTTGAGCAGTCCGGCAGCTGCCAGCGGGAGGGCGGCGACGTTGTAGGCGAAGGCCCAGAACAGGTTGCCCTTGATAGTGCCCAGGGTGCGTCGGGAAAGTCGGATCGCGTCAGCGGCTGCGCGGAGGTCTCCGCGGACCAGGGTGAGGTCAGAGGCCTCGATGGCGACGTCGGTGCCGGTGCCCATGGCCAGGCCGAGGTCGGCCTGGGCCAGTGCCGCGGCATCGTTGACACCGTCGCCGACCATGGCAACGGTCTTGCCCTCTTCCTGCAGTCGCTTGATCACATCGACCTTCTCCGACGGCATCACCTCGGCGATGACCGTGTCTGGGCCGGCCTCGATACCCACCGCGGTCGCGACCGCGGTGGCGACAGTGGCGTTGTCACCGGTGAGCAGCACCGGGGTCAGCCCGAGGCCGCGCAGCTGACTGATGGCCTCGGCAGACGTCGGCTTGATCGCGTCGGCCACGACCAGGACCCCGCGGGCTCGGCCGTCCCAACCGACTGCGACCGCGGTCTGGCCCTTCTCAGCGGCTTCAGTCATCGCTGCCTCCAGGGGCGGCGTCAGGTGCTGGGACCACTCGGCAAGCAGTCTCGGTCGTCCGACCAGGACGGCGTGCGAGACCTCCCCGTCGGTGATGATCCCCTGCACACCCAGGCCTTCGATGTTGGCGAAGCCCTCCACCGCCGGGAGGTCACCGACCTGAGCGGCCGCGCCCTTGGCGATGGCCTGGGCGATCGGGTGCTCGGAGGCGTCCTCCAGTGCGCCGGCGAAGCGCAGCAGCTCATCGGCGTCCTCGCCGTCGGCGATGACCGTACGAACCAGTGTCATCTGACCGGTGGTGACGGTGCCGGTCTTGTCCAGGACGATGGTGTCGACCTTTCGCGTGGACTCCAGCACCTCGGGGCCCTTGATCAGGATGCCGAGCTGGGCGCCACGGCCGGTGCCCACCATCAGCGCGGTCGGTGTGGCCAGCCCGAGCGCGCACGGGCAGGCGATGATCAGCACTGCCACGGCGGCGGTGAACGCGGCGGCGATGCCACCACCGGTTCCTGCCCAGAATCCGAAGGTCGCGACAGCCAGGCCGATCACGATCGGGACGAAGATCCCTGAGACTCGATCCGCCAGGCGCTGAGCCTGTGCCTTGCCGTTCTGGGCGTCCTCGACCAGCTTGGCCATCTGCGCCAGCTGCGTGTCGGCGCCGACTCGCGTGGCCTCGATCACGAGTCTGCCGCCCGCATTGACGGTCGCGCCGATCACAGAGTCTCCGGGGCCTACCTCGACCGGCACGGACTCGCCGGTCACCATGGAGGCGTCCACAGCTGAGGATCCTTCGATGATCCGGCCGTCGGTGGCGATCTTCTCCCCGGGCCGGACCACGAACCGGTCACCAGCTGCCAGCTGGTCGACGCTGATCCGTTCCTCGGTGGTTCCTGTGGGGCCGTCGCGGAGGATCGAGACCTCCTTCGCGCCGAGCTCGAGCAGTGCGCGCAGGGCAGCGCCGGCGCTGCGCTTGGAGCGCGCCTCGAAGTAGCGCCCCGCCAAGATGAACGTGGTCACCCCGGCCGCGGCCTCCAGGTAGATGTTTCCGGCCCCGTCGGTGCGGGCGATGGTGAGCTCGAAGGGGTGTGTCATCCCCGGGGCACCGGCCGAGCCGAAGAACAGCGCGTACACGGACCAACCCAGCGCAGCCAGCGTCCCCATGGAGATCAGCGTGTCCATGGTCGAGGCGGCGTGCTTGAGGTTGGTCCAGGCCGCCTTGTGGAACGGCAACGCACCCCACACCACGACCGGCGCAGCGAGCGTCAACGAGAGCCACTGCCAGTAGTCGAACTGCAGCGCCGGGATCATCGCCATCGCGATCACCGGCACGCTCAGGACCGCCGAGACGATCACCCGATTGCGCAGGGCGCGCACAGGGTCGTCCTCGACACCAGCCTCCGATGCCGGCGCCTGAGCCGACGTACCCTTCGACTCGGGGAGGCGCGCAGCGTAGCCGGCCTGCTCGACCGTCTGGACGAGCGCGGTCGGCTCGATGCCCTCCGCGTAGGTGACCTTGGCCTTCTCAGTGGCGTAGTTGACCGTCGCGGTCACGCCCTCGAGCTTGTTCAGCTTGCGCTCGATGCGGTTCGCGCACGAGGCGCAGGTCATGCCCCCGATCGCGAGCTCGATCTGGTTGCCAGGGGCACCGCTCTCGGGCGTGACGTCATTGAGCGCGCTCATCGTCTCTTCCTTCCTCACCGAATGCTTCTCGTACTGAATGGGTGTCGGTTGGTTCGGTCAGTGGCTGTGGCCGCCGTGACTTGCCGGACCGGAACCGCTGGGCTGTGCCGTGGACTCACCTGATCCGGCTTCCCCGGACACGGCCGCGGAGCTGGCCGCCTGGGCGGTGAACTCGGCGGTGCGGACCACGCCGTCGTGCTTGAAGTCCAGATACAGGCGATATGTGCCGGCAGAAGGCGCGGTGGCGAAGAAGGTGATGTCCGGGCCGGGCTTGGTGATGCCATCTCCCGGCTCACCTTCGGGGTGGACGTGCAGGTAGGCAAGGTCTCCCGAGCGCAGCGCCACCAAGTGTCCGTACGCGGCGAGGTAGGGCTCCAGGTCGGTCACCTCCTGCCCATCACGACTCACCGTCAGCGTCAGCTCCGAGGACTCACCGGGAACTAGCTGCCCCTTCAGCGTGACGGTGTATCCGTCGACCTCCGCGGTCTGACTGACCGGCGGGAGCTGCTCCGGCTGGTAGGTCCCCGGGACCGAGATGTCGCTGCCCAGCGTCATGGTCTCGCCGTGGGCCGTGGCCCGGAAGTCGGCGAAGACCCGCCACGCTCCGGGTGTGAGATCGAGCTCGGTCGTCCACGTGCCCGCCTCGGCGCCGGACGTGGCGAGAGTCGGATGCACATGCTGGAACCCGCTCATATCTCGCCGCACGGCAATGAAGTGGAGCTCCTTGTCATGGGTCGGCTCGTAGTCGGTGAGGGGCCGTCCGTCAGGCCCGGTTATCCGAAACTGCACCGGAGTGCGTCCGACCGCCAGGATCGTCGAGTCGAGGCCCAGCGTGTATCCGTGCTCCGAGATCATCAGCCCGCCGGGCTGCTGGCCAGCAGCGCCACCGTGACCGGTGTGACCGCCGTCGTTGCTGTCGTTGTTGTCGTGGCCAGCCTGTCCGTGGGCTGTGTTGGTGGTCATGTCATCTCCTGAGCGGTTGGCGTCCTTTGCGGTTTGGCCGATCGGCCCGGTGGCGTTGCCGACACCGAACGCGACGACGAGGACGGCAGCAAGGGCGGCGGTGAATCCGCCGAGCTTGAGAGAGGTCTTCACGTGGGGCTCCTTGGTCGGGGACCCATTCGGTCCTGGGTCTCACTTCTGGCTGTCGGTGCAGGCGAAGGCGTGGGGTCAGGAGCGGACCAAGCGGGCGATGGCGTCGGAGGCCTCTTTGACCTTCTCGTCGGCTTCCGCGCCACCCGCGGCCGCTGCCTGCGTGAGGCAGTGGTCGAGGTGCTCATCGAGGAGCGCGAGGGACACTGACTCCAGCGCCTTCGTCACGGCAGACACCTGCGTGAGGATGTCGATGCAGTACTTCTCGCCCTCGACCATCCGCTGCAGGCCCCGAACCTGGCCTTCGATACGCCGCAGCCGATTGAGGTAGTCGTCCTGGCGGTGCATATAGCCGCGCTCGCTCTGGTGCTCGTGACTTTCCATGGCCCCTTCTCTGCTGGTCCGGGCATCTGTTCGACGCCCCAAAACCATACCCCGGTATGGTATACCTTCTGACGCCCGAGGAACCATACCCCCCTAAGGTACGTACGTCTACCGCGGCAGACCGATCCGACAACGCAGAGGAGCACCGCATGGCCGACAGCTCGGCACCCGAAACCAGCAGTCAGACCAAGCCCACGACCATCAAGACGGTCGACAACGGACCACTTCAGATCAAGGGAGCAGCACAGCTCGTCGACCACGACGGCAACAGCTACGAGACCGGCAGAACGATGTTCCTGTGCCGCTGCGGCGAATCCAGGAACAAGCCATTCTGCGACGGCGCCCACGCCAAAGTCGGCTTCGTTGCCAGCCAGCGTGCGGCCACCGCTGAACAGGCCCAAGACGCCTAGGCCGGTCCGCGCCCCACCTCTGGACCGACAGGGGACTCCCTGTTGGTCCAGAGGCGCGACACCAGGGCCTTGGTCTACCCATCACCGGCCCACCCGTGCGGTCTACGTGGGGCCGCGTGCCGACCGCTTGGCCGGGCCCGCCAGCGCCTCGGGACAATGGACGCCACCGGCGCCCGAGCCGCGTCGCCGCGGGATGCACGGGCCGTTGCGATGGCCGGTGCCAAGACGAGCAGAGCCGTCGAGGCCACACAGATCCCTGTGATCAGCACGCCGACGGACGGGGTGAGCAGCGCCATCGCGCTTCCGGCCATGAGCGGGCCGAGGAACTGCCCGCCGAGGAGGAAGCTGTTGGCGACGCCGAGATACCCGGCACGCTCGTGTTGGCCGGCCCTCTGCGACGCGTACAACATCAGTGACTGTGCCAGCGCTGCGAAGCAGAAACCCTGAATGAACCGCAGCGGCACCAGGGCCGGCAGCCAGCCCACAGTTGCCTGGATGAGGACGGTCGCGGCGGTGACGCCGCTCGCGATGACCAGCGTGCGCAGCGGGAGACCGGTCTTGTCGTTGACTTTGCCCCACCACAGGGAGCCGACCAGGGTGCCGGCCCACATCACAGCGTGCAGTCCCCCCACCCACGGCCCGGCCTGCAGCGGCTCAGACACCAGTTCGGTGACGAAGTCGGCATAGATCGGGATCAGACCGTAGAGGCCGAAGAACGCGAGGAAGCCCCCGGCCAATGGGATCCAGCCGATCCGGGAGCACACGGATGTGAGAGCTGCCCGTGCCGGTTCTGCACCCGTGGACGGTCGCCGTGCATCGTGGGGGTTCCGCAGCCGGAGCGTGCAGACTGCCCCGAGCAGCAATGCCGTGACGGCGATCCCGATCAGCAGCGGCCGGAGATCGCCGGTGGCCACCAGCGTGCCACCGGCAACCGGACCAGCAAGGGCGCCAGCTGCGGTAGCACTGTAGGAGCGACCCAGTGCACGCCCACGGCTGCCCTCGGAGGCAGCCGATCCCACGTACGCCGCGGCCGCCTCGACCACTCCCCCGAGGGTGCCCTGCACTATCCGTGCGGCCAGCAGACCCAGCGGGCTGCCGGCGGCGGCCATCAGAGCCATCGCCAGACACAAGCCCACCAAGGCGCGGACCACCATCCACTTGGGGCCGATGCGATCACCCAAGCGACCCCACAACGGCGTGGTGATCGCCAGCGGGAGGGCGGGGGCCGCGATCGCGGCCCCCGCCCAGATCCCGACGGTGGCCTCGGAGGCGCCGAGCGATGCCATGTACAGCGGCATGATCGGCACCAGCGCCATCAGCCCGGCGGTGTTGACGAACTGGGAGATCCACAGCAGACCCATGTCCGTCCGCCGCATGGTCACGTACTCATTCATGCCCGAGTGGAGACGTCCAGTCGCTGGTCGGACACGCCGCCAAACGTGGAGACCATCTCGAGCCACTGGTCGTCATAGACCAGGTCGAGGTACCGCTCCCCCCGGTCCGGCAGCACAGTCAGGATGCGACTGCCAGCGGGTGTGGTTGGCAGGAACTGCGTAATGGCTGCGACCACCGCCCCAGAGGAGCCGCCACCGAGGACGCCCTCGGTGGCGACCAAGTGTCGACAGCCCAGCGCAGCTCGAGCATCGTCGATGTGAACCACATGGTCGATCTCCTCGCGGCTGAGTAGTTCGGGCACTCGGCTCGCTCCGTAGCCAGGGATCTCACGCGGACCAGCTGGCGTTCCGAAGATCACCGATCCGACCGCGTCCACGGCCACCACCTGCATCTGCGGGTACCGCTCCCGAAGCCGCCGGGCCACCCCAAGGATCGAACCCGTGGTGGACACGGCCGCCACCAGGTAGTCCACCGGGGCCTGCACCGCGTCGAGGACCTCCCGGCCGGTCGTCTCGTAGTAGGCGCGCCAGTTCAGGTCGTTGGCGTACTGGTTGACCCACACGCTGTCCGCACTGGCCTCGGCCAGTTCCTGAGCCCGGCGAACCCGGGTGTGCAGATAGCCGCCACTCTCGTCCCGCTCGGTCACCAGCTCCACCTCGGCGCCCACCGCCTCGAGGAGCCGAAGGTTGGTTGACGTGGTCTTAGGGTCCACCACCGCAGTGAAGGACAACCCAAAGAGTCCGGCCATCGTCGCCAGGGCGACCCCGAGATTTCCCGAGGTGCTCTCCACCAGCCGCATCCCGGGTCGCAGGTCGCCTGAGGCCAGTCCGGATTCGATGATGAAGCGCGCAGGACGGTCCTTCATGCTGCCAGCGGGGTTGAGCATCTCGAGCTTGGCGATCACTTCCCGATCCGGGTCCGGGAAGCAGCGACTCAACCGCAGCAAGGGGGTTTCGCCGACGCACGTGATCAGGGAATCGTGGATGTTTTCGGGCATGCCAAAGTTCCTTCGTTCATGAAGTCGAAAGGTGCGTTGAGGGCTAGGAAGGTGTCGTCAGACGACGCCGGCTCCTAGACCCGCTGCACACCGAGTTCACGAACGAGATGGGGGGGGGTCGACCGCGGTAGATCAGCGGGACCCTGTGACCGGATCAGCGCCGCGGAGCGAGGGGTCACCCACAAGCACCCCAACGCCGGGGTCAACGTCGAGACAGCGACCCCAAGACGCGACTGAGTGATCTCGCCGCACTCGTACTCGCCATGAGGGTGCTCGACCTCGAGGACGTCCACGTCACCGGCAGCGCCTGCATCACCGACCATCGAGTCCCCGACCATGGAGTCACCGACCATGGAGTCACCGACCATGGAGTCACCGACCATGGAGTCACCGTGATCGTGACGACCCGACTCTTGGTCACCCCCGTCGACACGGACGGACGACTGAGCGGGCGACTCAGCCACGGGCTCAGCGATGTCATGGTCGGCGCCTCCGTGGTGTCCGCTGTGTATGCCCAACAGATGCACCGCAAACACCATTGCGGCAACCAGGGCCACCACTCGGGGCCCGCTGCCAGAGAACAAGAAGCGACGAAAACTGGACGCGAACGCCGCGTCAGCCCGCGAGCCCATACGCCCCCTTGCGTCGTCATCCCCGATGATGGTCCGGCGCAGCCAAACTAACAGCCGACCCTGAAGAAACCCTGACGCCACGACGTGACCTGCGTCGCTGGCCGTTGCCTAGGGCGTAGGTCCTCTGGCCGGGAGCAGGAGATTCAGCGAGTGCAGAGCAGGAGGATGGGCGAACGACAAGCAAGAAACCCAGCCTCACCTGCCGTGTTGCGGCTGGTCAGAACCGGGTTTCCATCGGTGGAGCTGAGGGGATTCGAACCCCTGGCCTTCTCATTGCGAAGGCGTGTCATCCCATGGAATCGATGTTTTCCCCGCGTGAGGTGCCAATGCATGCGTTGCATTCCGACACCCCAATTTCGACGCCGGGGGGCACCTGGGGGGCACAAATCCAATCCACCCACCAAGTCCGTATCGCGGGGGCGGAGCGTCACCCGGTCCGGCATCTGGCCCCCTTGGCGGGGGTCTGGGGGCTCGCCCCCACGCTGCCTAACTACATCGATCCCGAAAGCATCGCGGGGAATGTCCCTGCCGGTAGCGGCGGCCCCCTCCCCCTCGTCGCCAGCGTCTTGCCGTGCCTGGCGGCCGACGTGGCGATGATCGCCGGTGGCACCGGATACGTACGTGACGATGCGGGTTCGGTCGTCGAGCTGCTGAATGTGTCGGCCTGGTCGACGTCAGGGTGCAGGGTCCTGGACGGCTAGCGGGTTGGGTCGATCTGGTCGACCGGTTGGAGAGTGAGCGCTTGGTCTACGGACTGGGCGCTCTTCTTCATTTGCGCGGCACGTAGGGGGACCGGCCGCCAGGCCGCACGCCCCCGGAGGCCGCGCACGCGGCCGAAGGACGCCTTGAGTCAGTAGAGAAAGTTCTCACGAAACCAGACCTGATGACCTTATGACCCGGGTCGCCGTCGGAGAGGCGATACTCAACCCGTGTCGAACATGCGGTCAGACGTGATGCTGTCGATGATGCGCGCCCTCTGGGAGCAGGTCACTGCCGATCTCCGTGGCGTGGCTGTGCAGCACCAAGGCTCGTCGGAGCAAGGCACGATTGAGGGCCGCTTCCTGTATGAGGGCGACGTTGGCGAGGTGCAAGCGGAGTGCGTTTCCCTGGCTGAGACCTACTGCATCGTTGACTTCCCGCCCGAGGTGTCCGTCCGGTTCCAGGCAATCCCTCACGCGACCCGCGATCTGCTGCCTGGCGAGCACTGGGTATTCCTTCGATGGGAGCCGGAACACTGACCGGAGTCTGGATCACACGGTCCGGACGACTCGATCGATCTGGCGCGCTGCCTCATCGGGTGCTATCTCGCTGGTGTCGATCCTGACGTCTGCGGACGCGAGTCCCGGAGTCTCGCGCCAAGCGTCGAGGCGTTCGTCTAGATCGTGGCTGCCGCGCGCTCGAAGTCGCTCCAGGGCGATGGGCTCCGGGCAGCTGAGTTCGACGACGGTCCAGGAGACGGGAGCCTCGATTCCCTGCACGGCATCTACCGCTTCGGGCTGCCCGAGATGGATGATCGGTACGCCTCGCCTGAGGGCGTCGAGCAACCCAGGCTCGTCGACTACGTACGTGGCTCCGTATCGCTGGTTCTCCCAGACGATCGCGCCTCGCTCCCTTAGCGCCTGGAGCGCTCCCGCGTCGGCCAGCCGATAGCCAACCGTCCGCCCTGGCCCAACCTTGAGCCGCTCGAAGTGGGCGTACTCCCTCGACACCTGCCGCAATGCGGCATCGATGGTGTCTTTCCCTGCTGCTGGCGGGCCGTACAGGATGACCCCGCGCCGCATCAGTTGGTCGCTTCCGCCAGTCCAGCTAGCAACTTCTCGGCCTGGTCTCGAAGCGGGTCGGCGCTGATCGAGTTGTCGATCACGTGATGCTCTCCGACCGGGCGGAAGCCGAGGTCGACCCCGGCGAGGTACTCGTCCCAGTGGGCGAGTTTGTGCGCGTCGCGGGCAACTCCCCGACGCCGGAGGTACGTCAACATGCTCCCGGCATCGCATGAAACCCACACCACTGAAACCGGCACACCGTCATCAGCGAACTGTCCACGCTCTCGGCGTAGCCACGCCTCATCCGAGAACTCTCGGATGAACGGCGCTGTGATGATCACACCCGCCCCGCACATGGTGTTCTCGTGGGCGGTGGCCATGAGTGCTTCGTACTCGCGCGGCCGGATCTTCGACAGGTAGGTCTCTGACTCGCGGTCGCTCGGCTGCGCGCCCATGGCCTCTAGCGCTGCCTCGACGACAGGACGGGTCGTCGTGTCCTTGTCGATGATCGGCCACCCTGTGAGGCGGGTAAAGATCCGTCCTAGCTCGGTCTTGCCGCTCCCGGCGTAGCCACCGATGAGGATGACGCGCGGCGCACGGGTCGACTGGGCCACTGCTTGCGGCCGCTCGTAGCGGACCACTCGTCGAGAGCGGGACACGTTCTCGATCAACCCCTCTTCAGCGAGGACCTTCAACGCCTCGCTCACGGTGAAGACGCTCGTCTCCCACTTGGCGGCAAGTTCACGCGTGGACGGCAAAGACTCCCCGTCGCGGAGGACGCCAGCCTCGATCTGCGTACGCACGTCGCGCGTAATGCGCTCCTGCTGCGTGCCTCGCCCGCCGTGGTCGCTCATGTCTGCCTCCGCGCCGATCAGATCGGCCGTTCTCGAATAACAACTGTCATGACAACTGTCCCACGCCACCGCCAGATCCGGCGAAATTGAGCGAGAAAGTCTGAGATAACAGTTGACATGCATGACCTAACAGTTGTTATATGGATGTGAGGCGGAACACAGACCCCGCCCACAACCCAAGGAGTAGAGCAATGGCGATTCAGCGGAGAATGAACCTCACCATCGAGCAGGTCTTCCCGGCAGGCGCGTTCATCGTGGGCGCGGTCGAGCCGGTGCAGGACTGGGACCTGGCCCCGCTCCCGGACGGGACCCGGCCGCAGAAGGTCGACAAGGAGACCGGCCTGCCGACCTGGACCGTCCCGGTCCTCGACGCCGACCCGGAAGCGGGCAAGAACGACAAGACGGTCAACGTCAAGATCCTCGCCAAGCACCAGCCGGTGCCCCCGGCCAACGACACCGGGCTGCCGTTCGTCCCGGTCGAGTTCACCAACCTCATCGGTGTCCCGTGGATCGACGACTCCGGCAACCGCCCCAAGCTGATGTGGTCGCTCACCGCCATGGGGATGGACGCTCCCGGCGCGGCTCGTAAGCCTGCCGGTGGTGCCGCTGCTGCTGCCTCGAAGGCGGCGTGATGACTGCCCCGAAGATCGGCCTGGCGCTGACCAGCCGTCGCTACGCGGTCACCGATGCCCCGGCTGGGGTCGACTCGAAGGGCCGGACCTTCACGGTCACGGTGCTGGAGATCGACTCCCACCCGGACGGTGCGCTGAGCGTCACGATCTCGGGGCGAGTCTTCGACGAGATCGGCCCGACCGGTCTCACCTCCTCGGCCCACTGGCTCCAGGGCGACCGATTCGCCCGGGGCATCGCCAACGGCATCCCCGCCCTGGCGACCGCCCCGGGCTGGGTCCGGGAACTGGTCGAGGCCACCACCAACACCCCTGGGGTAGCGGCATGAGCAGCGTCTACCTGGTCTGGATCGGCGACGGATCCGACCCCGCGCACTACGCCGGACTCAACGCCGACCACACCCTGTGCGGCAAGCCCAACGCCGGGCAGGCCTGGACCTGGGACTACCCCGACCTCTCCACCCCGGTGTGCCCGACCTGCCGCGCCAAAGCAGCCGGTCTGTGAGCACACCCCACATTCGCCCGCCAGTCGTCATGGATGGGAAGCCGTGGCGGCTGGCGGGTCTCGACCTCAACACCTCAACCGAACGAATCGAAGGGAGCATGTGATGAACGAGTCGATCCTCTACAGCCTCGGCGGCCTCGCCGTTGTCGCTGCGGTGGTCGCAGTCCTGGTCGCGATCAAACCGACCCGATCCCGGACACTGGCCGTCCTCGGCTGGCTGGCCTCGATCGGCCGCCGAGTCTGGTGGTGGCTGGTCCTGCGGGTCACCTGGAAGGCCGTCGCCCGAGAGGCAGGTCTCTCCAAGCGCCGCACCAAGCGCGTCAAGCGAATGGGTGTCGGTGAAGAGTCAATCGAGAAGTGGCGCGATCCTCGCCTCAAGAGAGTCAAGACCTCCGCGCACTCGGTGACCCTGCGGGTCAAGACTCGCCGGGGCCAGGCCCTGGCCGACCTCGAAGCCTTCGCCCCCAAACTCGCCGCCACCTACTCAGCGGACGCCTACCGGGTCTACCCGCCCAAGCGCCGCACCGGCTCCACGGTGATCTTCGAGCTCGTCATGCGAGACCTGATCAAGACCCCTTCGGTCGCCGCGATGCCGGAGCCCCGGATGCAGACCGAATCTGTCCGGCTCGGTCGCCGCCAGTCCGGCAGCCCGTTCCACCTGCAGATCGAGCAGCGCCACACCCTGGTGGTGGGTGCCTCCGGCGCGGGCAAGGGCTCCTTCCTGTGGGGCGTGGTCGGCTCCCTCGCTCCCGCTATCGCTGTCGATGCGGTCCGGGCCTATGGGATCGACCTCAAGGGCGGCATGGAGTTGACCATGGGTGCCCCGCTGTTCACCAAGATTGCCGTCAAGGGTGAGCAGGCGGTCGAGATGCTGCGCGAGTTCGTGAGCATCGCTGATGAGCGCACCGAAGACATGCGCGGCCGCTCCCGCAACCACAAGCCCGGCCCCGGTGACCCGCTCTACCTGCTCGTCATCGACGAACTTGCCTCCCTCACGGCGTACGCCGACCGGGACACGAAGCAGGAGGCCGAGCGGCTGTTGAAGCGGCTGCTCTCCATCGGCCGCGCCGTCGGCGTCGTCGTCGTGGCCTTCGTCCAAGACCCCCGTAAGGAGGTCATCGACATGCGCGGCCTCTTCACTCAGACCATCGCGCTACGGCTGCGCTCGGTGATGGAGACCAACATGGTCCTTGGTGACGGCATGGCACCCTTCGCTCCGGCGCACCGGATCTTGAAGGCTGCCCAGGGCACGGCCTGGATCATCGACGAGGACGGCTCCACCGACCGCATCCGCGCTGACTACTGGTCCGATGAACTGATCCGCCGCGTTGCCTCGCTCTACCCCGCCGATCCCACCGCCACACCTGGCGCGGTGGAGCCTCCCGCCCTTGGGGGTGTGGCATGAGTACCCCGGCATGGATGGAACACGCCGCGTGTGCCACTCGTGAGGCTCGCGGGCTGCCCTGGACAACCGACGCAATCGAGACGCCCACGGTCCTGGTCGACCTGATGCAGGAGACCTGCGCCGGTTGCCCGGTCCGCCTGGCCTGCGCTGCCTACGCTCGGACGGCGACGGGTGGCTGGTGGGCCGGGGTCGACCGTGCCCCTGAGCCTGCCGACCTGCTCGACCTGCTCGACGTGATGCCGCTGGATGGTGCGGCGTGACCGTCTCGACCATGGATGCACCGGGCATCCACAGTGACGCATCGTCCTCGACGGGCAGGATCTCCTACCCGTACGGGGAGGGTGCGCCGCTGGATCTGTCCGGACTCACCGCCGACCAAACCGCGGGGATCGTCTCCCGGTGGCGTGACGGCTCCTTCGACAAGTTCGCCGACACCCTCGCCAGCGTCGGGAACTGCGCCCACCCCATCCGGCTAACCGGCCACTCCGAGACCTTCGACCCCGCGACCGGGGATCTCGTCGGCACGTTCTCGTCCGCGAATGCCCCGCTCGGGGTGCTCTACCGTCCCTGCGGAAACCGCCGCGCCGATGTGTGCCCGTCTTGCTCGAGGACGTACGCCCGCGACACCTTCGCCATGATCAACGCCGGTCTCGTCGGCGGGAAGACGATCCCCGCCACGGTGGCAGACAACCCGCTGCTCTTCGCCACCTTCACCGCCCCCGGCTTCGGCAGCCCCTCCCACCGGCACCACAAGGACGACTCGCGCTGTCGCCCTCGCTCCCGCGACAAGGGCCAGCGCTGCCCCCACGGACGGCCGGTGTCCTGCATGGCGCGCCACGCCGAGGATGACGCGATCGTGGGCGCTCCGCTGTGTCATGAGTGCCACGACACCGACTCCGCGATCATCTGGCAGTGGTTCGCCCCCGAGTTGTGGCGGCGTACGACCATCGCGCTCCGCCGCGCCCTGGCCGACCACCTCGGCGTCAAGGAGAAGGATCTCCGCCACCTCGCCACGGTCCAGTTCGCCAAGGTCGCCGAATACCAAGCCCGGGGCCTCGTGCACTTCCACGCCCTCATCCGGCTCGACGGCGAAGACGGTCCCGGTTCGCCGGCCCCGATCGACGGCCACGACCTGGCGCAGCTCGTCGAGGCCTCCGCCGGCACCGTCACCTACGTCGCCCCGCCCATCGATGCCGACGACAACACCGAACGCATCTTGAAGTGGGGCAAGCAACTCGACGTCCGCGTGGTCCGTGACGGTCACCGCACCGACGACCCCGATGGAGTGCTGACGCCGGGGCAGGTCGCTGGGTATCTGGCGAAGTACGCCACCAAGGACGCCAACTCGATCCGCTCCGCCGAGGACCAGCGTCCCCACCTGGCCGCGATGGGCAGCCGCTGTCACCGACTGGCCATGCGCGCGATCGCTCACTACGGCGTCAACGAAGCCTCCAACCGGCTCCCCGGTCAGACCGAGAAGCCCCAGAAGTCGGCGGTCAACCCGTACGACCTGTTGGGCAAGTGGGCGCACATGCTCGGGTTCCGGGGCCACTTCTCCACCAAGTCCCGGCGCTACTCCATCACTCTCGGTCGGCTCCGACGCGCCCGTGCCCGATACGCCGAACTCCGCGCCGCTGCCGAGCACAACGAAGAAGCCCGCGCGGTCCTGCTCGACCTCGACGAACTAGAGGCCTGGGTCCTCGCTGATGAGGAAACGACCCTCGTCGTCGGCTCCTGGCGCTTCGAAGGCACCGGCTGGACCTCCCTGGGCGACGAAGCCCTCGCCCTCGCTGCTGCTGCCCGTGCCCGTGAGTACGACCAGTGGAAGGCCCAGACCAAGAACACCACCAACGAGAAGGGGAAGTGAGATGGATGAGAAGTTGCTGACCTCCGAAGAGGTCGCGGAGTGGATGCAGATTGCTCCCTCCACGCTGTGCCGCTGGCGACAGACCGGGAACGGACCCCGGGTCATCTGGCTGTCGCCGTCGACCCCCCGTTACCGGCCTAGCGATGTGCTGGCCTGGGTCGAGAAGGCTGCAGCATGAGCGTCACGAAGATGGCCAACGGTCGCTGGCGAGCCAAGTTGAAGAGCGGCCGTGTCGACGTCGGAAGCAAGGTCTTCGACACTCGTACCGCAGCCAAGGACTGGCTCTCGCGGGAGCGTGCTGCCCTCGCTGGTGGCGTGGATCCTCGTGCGGGCAAGCGTCGCGTTCGCGAACTGATCGCTGAGTGGCTGCCGATTCGGGAGAAGACCGTAGCCCCGAAGACCTACCGGGCCGATCAGGACGTCGAGCGACTCACACCGACGAACGTGCTCAACCTGCAGGTAGCCAGCGTCTCCGAGCGCGAGATCGCCCGCATTTTCGAGCGGCTTCTAAGTGACGACCTGGCGGAGTCCTCGGTGGTGCGCTACCGCGCGAGTCTGTCGGTCTTCTTCTCCTGGTGCGTGCGGGAGAAGTACATCGTGAGCAACCCCGTCAGCGGGGTGAAGGTTCCGAAGCAATCCGACGAGAAGGAAGAGATGAACCCGTTCACTGAGGCGGAGCTAGAAGAGTCGTACGAAGACTGGAGAGCACGGAACCCGCGCCTTGCGGACATCCTTCTCGTGCTCGGGTGGACCGGCCTTCGCTGGGGTGAAGCGCGCGCCATGACCGTGGCCGATCTCGTCGAGGTCCCGACCCCTGGTCTCCGCGTTCGTCGCTCCCGCACAGAGGGTCACGAGACCAAGTCCACCAAGGGGCGGCGCTCTCGTCGCGTCCCCCTGGCGAACCGCGTACTTCCGCTGGTGCAACAGATGACGACCGGCAAGAAGGCCAACGATCTTCTGTTCACCACCGACACCGGGGCGACCCTCCACCGAGGTGCCGTCACCCGAACCTTGAAGTGGGAGCAGACCGGCCAGGGGCGACGGCTTCACGACCTCCGCCACACGGCTGCTTGCCTGTGGTTGGCTCGCGGCGTCGACGTCGGGACGGTCAAGGAGTGGATGGGTCACGAGTCCATCGCGACCACGAACCTCTACCTGCACTTCCTCGGCACGGGTGCCGACGCGGCGGGCCTGGACCGGCTCAACGACACCGGCCACAGGGGTGCTCAGAAGCCTCCGGAGGGCACCAGGGGGGCACATGACGAGGAGACCGGCGAATGACAAGCAAGAAACCCGGTCTTCGCTGCGGTGAAGATGCAGGTCAGAACCGGGTTTCAGGTGGTGGAGCTGAGGGGATTCGAACCCCTGGCCTTCTCATTGCGAACGAGACGCGCTACCAACTGCGCCACAGCCCCAAGCGATGAGAAACGTTAGCACCTCGTCGCGGGTGTTACCGAATCAGGATGGCTTCAGGTGCCGGTGGCGCGGGCGCGCGCCGCCTCGGCGGCCTCGGCCGCGGCACGCTCGGCCTCCTCGGCCTGGCGGACGAGCTCGGAGTCGGCGGCGTTGCGACCCGAGCTCCACACGCCGGTGGCGTCCAGGTCGATGGTGCGCACGGTGCGGCGCGGCGCGGCCTCCTTGGAGACGTACGTCGGCAGCGGGGTCTCCACCGGCTTCCAGGAGCCCGCGGGGATGTGCTCGCCGGTGTCGTCGTGCTCGACGACGGCGACCAGGTCGCCGGTGTCCTGGTCGATGTCGAAGGTGACCCGAGGCGGGACGGCCGGCGCTGGCTCGGGGATGTCCTCGGGGAACGGGATCCGCGCCCAGACCTCCCGCTGGTGGCGGACGCTGACCCGGCAGGTGACCAGCCAGGCGGCGACCAGCGCGGCCGGGATCGTGATCCACACCGGCCCGAAGACACCGAAACCGGCGAGAGCGCCGACCAGGACCAGACCGAAGACGAGCACACCGAGCACGATGCTGCGGCGCTTGGCCGCTACGCGAGCAGCGCGGCGGCGTACGGCCATCGGGACGGGCCGCGGAGCAGGCTCCTCGGCGTCCTCGATCTCCGCCTCAGCCGCGGGCTCGGACTTCTTCGACGACTTTTCGGTCACCAGGTCGGTGGAGTCCTTGCTGGTGGCCTCTCGGCGTGCGAGGATCCTGCGGGACTTTGAGATCGCGACGCTTGCCCGGCTCTTCGTCCCGTCCTCGGCCGTCGCGTTCTGCTCGAGCGCTTTAGGCACCAAGTACACCGCCCACGCCACGGCGAGGGCGACGAAGATGAGTGCGCTCGGGTCCACGTCAAGAAGCGTAGGAGCCATTACCAGCCCGTAGGCGGACGTGCTGTGGTGTGTCGCGTGTGACTTGTGTGATTTCAGCGGGACACGCCGAAGTCAATGCCTCATTCGGGTGACAAACCTAGTCTGGCCAGCATTCCTTGGTGACATTCTTCGACCGTTATCGCGAAGATACGGTGATCTCTCCAGGCACCGTCGATATGCAGAAATCGGGGCGCATAGCCGATCTCGTTGATGCCCAGCTTCTCCACGACGCGCAGCGAGTTGGAGTTCTCCGGCCGGATGCAGATCTCGATCCGGTGCAGCTTGGCGGTGGTGAAACAGTGGTCGATGACCAGGGCCACCGCCAGCGGCATCACTCCTCGCCCGGCGAAGTTCTGGTCGATCCAGTAGCCGATCGAGGCGAACTGCGCCGAGCCGCGCACGATGTTGTTGACCGTGACCTGACCAGCGAAAACACCGTCGACCTCGATCGCGAACGGGTAGGTCACCCCGCGCTTGGCCTGCCGCCGAAGACGACGTACGAGGCTCGCGAAGGTCGTGGGCCGAGCAGTCGATCCCGGCGGCACGGTCGCGTCCCACTGGTGCAGCCAGACGGCCGAGCGGCGGCGCGCATCGGTCCACGCCTTGGCGTCGGTCCGGTCGAGCGGGCGTACGGTCACCGCGCCGTGGGAAAGTACGGCGGGCCAGCCGGGATCAGTCATCGAAGGTCCCGATCAGTGGTCGCTGCCGACCGACTGCTCCACGGCGTGGGGCAGCACCGGACGAAGGACGTCGATCGCGTCCTTCACACCGCCCTTGGACCCGGGAAGGTTCACCACCACGCACGCTCCGATCTGACCGGCCAGACCGCGGGACAGTAGCGCCGTCGGGATCCCCTTGGCCACTCCGGCCGCTCTGATGCCCTCGGCGATGCCGGGGATCTCGCGGTCGAGCAGCCGACGGGTGACCTCGGGGGTGCGGTCGGTGGGGGTCAGCCCGGTGCCGCCGGTGGTGAGGACGACCCGCGCCCCGCCCTCGGCGGCGCGGGCGATGGCCTCGCCGACCGGGTCGCCGTCGCGTACGACCTCGGGGGGACCGACCTCGAAGCCGAGCTCGTCCAGGAAGGCGACCAGGAGGGGTCCGGTGGTGTCCTCGTAGACACCGGCCGAGGCGCGGTTGGAGGCGACGACGACGGTCGCTTTCAGGCTCATCGCTGGAAGGTTCCTGACTTTCCGCCGGTCTTGGCCTCGACCCGGATATCGGTGATGACCGCTCGCTTGTCGACGGCCTTGATCATGTCGACCACGGTCAGGCCGGCGACTGCGACCGCGGTCATCGCCTCCATCTCGACACCGGTGCGGTCGGTGGTCTTCACGGTCGCGGTGATCTCGACGGCTTCGTCGGCGACGCTCAGCTCGACCTTGACGCCCGAGACCGCCAACGGGTGGCACAGCGGGATCAGGTCGGGGGTCTTCTTGGCGCCCATGATCCCGGCGATGCGAGCGACGGCGAGCGCGTCACCCTTGGGTACGCCGTCTCCGCGGAGCAGCTCGACGACCTCAGGTGAGACCACGACACGTCCGGACGCGGTGGCGGCGCGGGCGGTGACCGCCTTCTCGGAGACGTCGACCATCCGCGCGGCGCCGGTCTCGTCGACGTGAGTGAGCCGGGACTCGCTGGCGGCCATCAGAACTCCACATCCAGTTCGATCACGTCGACCTCGGCGGCCTTGTCCAGGGAGGTCGTCTCCGGCGGGACGACGATCAGGCAGTTCGCGCCGGCGAGGTCACCGATCAGGTGAGATCCCGGCCCGCCGATGGGCGAGACGGTGGCGTTGGAGGTGTCGTACCAGCCACGGCGATACTGCTCCTTGCCCTTCGGGGAACGCATCTCCTGGGTCAGGGTGACGCGGCGTACGGGTCGGGCCTCGGGGGTCATGCCCATCAGCCGGCGCAGCGCGGGGAGCACGAAGAGCTCGAAGGAGACGAACGAGGAGACGGGGTTTCCCGGGAGGCACATGACCGGCACGCGCTCGTCACCGATCCTGCCGAAACCCTGGGGCTTGCCCGGCTGCATGTCGACCGGGCCGAACCAGACGCCCTCCGGGGCCAGCGCCTCCTTGACCACGTCGTAGTCGCCCATCGAGACACCGCCGGAGGTGACCACGAGGTCGGCGCGGACGAGCTGGTCGGAGAGCGCGGTCATGAACGCCCGCGGCTCGTCCGGCACGATCCCGACACGGTAGGCGATCGCGCCGGCCCGGCGAGCCGCGCCCGCCAGGAGGAAGGAGTTGCCGTCGTAGATCGAGTCGTGACCCAGCGTCTCGCCGGGCTCGCGCAGCTCGGTTCCGGTCGAGAGCACGACGACGCGAGGCCGAGGACGCACCGCCACCTGGGCGCGGCCGACTGAGGCGATGAGCCCCAGATGGCGCGGGCCGAGCACCGTGCCCGCGGAGACGAGCAGGTCGCCCTTGGTGACGTCCTCCCCCGCGTAGCGGACGTGCTGGGCCTGCTTCGGCGCCTGCCGGATCTCGACCGTGGTGACGCCACGGTCGGTCCACTCGTAGGGCACGACCGTGTCGGCACCCGTCGGCAGTGGGGCGCCGGTCATGATCTTCGCCGCCGCACGCGGCGGGAGCGCCAGCAGCGAGGCCTGTCCGGCGCCGATCTCGCCGAGCACCGGTAACCGCACCGGGGCCCCTTCCGAGGCCGTCGCGACATCCGCGTACCGGACCGCGTAGCCGTCCATCGAGGAGTTGTCGAAGCCCGGCAGGGCGACCTCGGCGTGGATGTCCTCGGCCACCGCCAGTCCGAGGCAGTCCATCAGGGAATGCGGGTAGGCCGGCATCGGCTCGAGGTCGGCCAGGATTCGCTCGCGGTACTCGGCGGGGGTCACCCCACCAACACTAGTCGGAGAGGACCGTGGCGGGCGCGACCCGTTCGGCGTTGGCGCCGTCGAGCGAGACCGCGCCGATCACCTGGACGCCCTTGCCGAAGGTCCAGTCGCCGTTGATGGTCAGCGACGACGCCTTGCGCAACGACGGAGCGCCCTCGGGGAAGCGCTCATCGAAGTTCGCGACGTACTTGTAGTAGTCGCCGTCCAGGTCGATGAACGGCACCATGTCGGCAACTTGATCGAGCACGAAGTCGTCGCCGATGTCGTAGACGTCGGAGCGGAGGACCAGCAGGTCGTTGGTCGTCTTGACCGGTACGAACCGGTCGCGCGTGACCTCGATCAGCTGCGAGCCCTCGAAGACCTCGATCGCGGCCCCCATTGCGGTCTCGATCTGAACGACCTTCGGGGTCTTCGGGTCGGCCGGGTCGACAGTCTTCTCGTTGCGGATCAGCGGCAGGCCGAGGATGCCGTCGCGCTCGGACAGGACCTTCTTGAGCGCCTTGAGGTCGAACCAGATGTTGTTGGTCGAGCAGTACTTGTGGCGGCTGAGGTCCTGCAGCGCCACCTTGTCCTCGTCGCGAGTCTGCGCGGTCTCGCGCAGGATGAGCCGGCCGTCGGCCTTGCGGCGCGCGAAGTGACCGCCCTTGCGGTCGCTCGGGGTGCGGCGTACGGCCTCGATCGCGAAGGGCGCTCCGCTCTTCGCGAACCAGCCGGCGACCTTCTCGTCGGGGACGGCGCCGAGGTTGTCGGAGTTGGAGACGAAGACCCGCTCGTAGCCCTGCTCGATGAGCAGGTCGAGGAGCCCGGTGTCGAGCAGCGCGGTGTAGATGTCGCCGTGACCCGGCGGGCACCACTCGAGCTCGGGATCCTTGGGCCACTCGACCGGGGACAGGTCGTCGACGAGCAGACGCGGCTCGCGGTTCTGCAGGAACTCCAGCGGCAGACCCTCGACCGGCAGGTCCTGGTAGCGCTCGAGCGCGGCCAGGCTGTCCTCGGAGGTGCGGAAGGAGTTCATCAGCAGCAGCGGGAGGCGGACGTCGTACTTCTCGCGCATGTGCAGGATCTGGCGGGCGATCACATCCAGGAAGCTCAGACCCTTGCGCACGCACAGCAGCGACTTCGCGCGGTCCATGCCCATCGAGGTGCCGAGGCCGCCGTTGAGCTTGATCACCGCGGTGGTCGAGATGGCGGCGTGCGCCTCCTCGTCGGTGACCTCGGCGTCGCTGATCGACGGGATGTCGACCGGCTCGATGGTCTCCTCCGGGATCATCCCGGTCTCGCCGTGCTCGAGCTGGCGGTAGTAATGTGCGAATGTCTGCACCGCGACGTCGTCCACGCCGGCATCGCGCATCTTCGCCATTGCCTTGGCCAAACCTGGGCTACCCATAGAGGAAAGCCTAGGCTGTCGTTGTGTCGGGTTCACACACCCCTCCGGGTTCTGACGGTCCAGCCCCCGCTGACTTCGTGGGGCGCAAGACTGCCTTACGTGACCAGCTGCTCACCACTCGGGGCCGTATCGGGCTCCCCGGACTCGGTTCGCTCGCGCGTTCGCTGTCGCAGGTGGTCACCGAAATTCCAGAGGTACGCCGGGCCGCAACCGTGGCGCTCTACGTCTCGATCGGCACCGAACCGGGCACCGGGCCGCTTCTCGACGAGCTCGCTGATGCCGGGAAACGGGTCCTGCTGCCCTGTCTGCTGCCGGACAACGACCTGGACTGGGCCGCGTACGACGGCGAGCTCGTCCGGGCGCCTCGCGGGCTGCTGGAGCCCGGCGGGGAGCGGCTGGGCCTCTCCGCGATCGCCGGCGCGGACGTCGTACTGGTCCCGGGTCTGGCCGTCGACCCGCAGGGCCATCGGATGGGACGGGGCGGCGGCTCCTACGACCGCATCCTCGCTCGGGTGCCCTCCGGGACGCTCACCTGCGTACTCCTCTATCCATGGGAGATCGGCGTCTCGGTCCCCGTGGAACCGCACGACCAGGCCGTGGGAGCGGCCGCGAGCGCGGAGGGAATGCAGCGCTTCTCCTAGGCGTTCGCTAATATTGGCAGTCGCGCCTGTCGAGTGCCAGATTCTGTTCTAGGAGAAACGTGCCCACCTATCAGTACGCCTGCACCGAGTGCGGCCACGCCTTCGACCAGTTCCAGAGCTTCAGCGAGGCTTCGCTGACCGAGTGCCCCGAGTGCAGCGGCAAGCTGCGCAAGGTCTTCAGTGCCGCCGGGGTCGTCTTCAAGGGCTCCGGCTTCTACCGCACCGACTCCCGCTCGGGCTCGGGCTCGACGAACTCGAACACCTCGGACTCGAGCTCTTCGTCGACGTCCTCGCCCGCGCCCGCCGCGGCCTCCAGCTCCTCAGACTGACGCCGAGACGTCACGCGCGTCGGTCGAGTTGGCACTGCGGTGCCACCTCGAACGACGCAAGTGACGTCTCGCCAGGTGGTTATCCACAGGTTTGTTCACAGGGAGTTCGTGGCTGTGGATAGCGAGATGCGGGTGCCGAGGGGGCGGCTTAGCGTGCCTGCATGTTCACTCGAATCACGTCCTCCTCCCGCCGCGTACGCCGCGGGGTGCTCGCTCATCGCCGCCTGCTGGCGTTCCTGCTGACCGCCTCGGCGGTCGCGATCGGGTTGTCGGCCACCCGGCCGGACCCACCCGACACCTCGACGATGTCGGTCGCCTCCCGAGATCTTCCGGTCGGCACGGTCCTCACCGCCGCCGACCTGACCGACGTCGAGACCGACCCCGGCAGCGTTCCTGCAGACCTGGCCGCAACCCCGCTCGGTGAGCGGCTCGCGGCCCCGCTGCGGCGCGGCGAGCCCGTCACCGACGTACGCCTCGTGGGTCCGTCGTTGACCGACGGCCGGCCTGACTTGGTCGCCGTGCCCGTCCGGCTCCCCGACGCCGAGATGGCCGGGCTGCTCCATGTCGGTGACACCGTCGACCTCTACGCCACCGATCCCGCCACCACCGAGACCGCCCGGGTCACCACCGACACGCTGATCCTCAGCCTCCCGCAGGCCGCGGAGCCGAGCCGCGATGATTCCATGGCACAAGGAAAGACCGACGGGTTTGGCGTCACGAACGCTTCGGCGGGGCGTCTGGTCATCGTCGGAGTCGCCGCGAACAGCGTCGAGGACGTCACGTCCGCAGGGGTGGGCGGTTACCTCACCTTCGCTTATTGACGCCCACAGCACGCCACACCCGGGGTCTCCTTCACCTCACACAACGAGCAACAGGAGAAAGCAAGACATGAGCGGTTTCAAGAAGTTCCTGCTCCAGGGCGACCTGATCAAACTCGCGGTCGCCTTCATCATGGGTGCCGCGTTCGCCTCGGTGGTGACAGCCACCGTCACGGTGATCATGGACCTGATCGGGAGGATCGGCGGCACGCCGGACTTCTCCGACTGGACGCCCTACGGCATCCACCTGGGCGCCTGGTTCACCGCGGTGATCTCCTTCGTCATCCTGGCCGCGGTGGTCTACTTCATGATCGTGAAGCCCTACACCCACGCCAAGGAGCGCTTCTTCCCGGACCCCGAGCCGGGCGAGACCGAGATCGACATCCTCAAGCAGATCCGCGACCGCCTCAGCGCCCGCTGACCTCTTCGCACCCCAGGTGCCGTCTCACCCACCGTGGTGAGGCGGCACCTGCGATTTCAGCCATCGATCCGCCGCCGACTCCCCCGACTCCCCCGACTCCGTCGACGGCTCGCGCTCGTCCTTGGTCGTCTCGGGGAGTACGTCACCGAAGATCCGCGCCAGCCGCTGCTTGCGCTTCCACTCCGGCTCCTCGGGCTCCTCAGGCTCGTTCGGCTCAACGGGCTCAACGGGCTCGGACATCAGCACAGTCCGGCTCGCTCGCGGGCCGCCTTCGCATCCTCGGCGATCTGGGCGAGCTCCTCCTCGGAGGCACCGCTGCTCTGACCGGAAGCCGAGCCTGCCGAATCAGTGGAGTCGGGCTCGTCGCTGGACGCCGATCCGGCCGTCTCGCCGTCGGTGGCGCCGTCGGTTGCGCTGTCACCCTCCGCTGCGTCGTCCGACTTCTTGCTCTTCTTGCCGGAGGCCTCACCGGCGTCCAGCGCACCGGCAGCGATCTTCTTGGTGAGCGGCTTGTCGTTGGCGATCGCCTTGAAGACGTTCTTCGCCTTCTCCTCATCGAGGACAACAGTTGCCTTGGGATTCTGGGGATCCGCGACGACCGGAATGGTAAGGAACTTGATGTTCTCCATCCCGATGCTCTGGAAGCCGGCACCGATCTGGGCCATCGTGTCGAGGTTGTCCTTGAGGGCCTCGTCCATCGTCAGACCCTTGGTCGCAGCATTCAGGAAGCCGAGCACCTTCGTGGGGCTCGACAGGGTGTCCCCGGAGAGCAGCTTGGCTGCCATCGACCCGATAAAAGCCTGCTGGCGCTTGGACCTATCGAGGTCACCACCGTCGCCGAGGCCATGCCGCAGGCGCACATAGTTGAGGGCTTGCTTGCCCGTCAGCTTCTGCTCACCAGCGTCGAAGTGAGCGCCGGTGAACTTGTCGTCGACCTCTTCAGGAATGCAGACGTCGACTCCCTCGATGGCATCGACCATGCCCTTGAAGCTTGCGAAGTCCACTACCACGACATGGTTGACCGTGATGTCGCACTTCTTGCCGCACATCTCACTGGCAACAGACTCCAACTGGTCGATCGTGCACTTCGGACCGGCCGTCGCATACGCTGCGTTCCACCGCACATACTTGGCCGCTGCGGTCTCTTCGCCGTCTTCGGTCTTGCACGAGGGCCGGTCCACCATCGTGTCTCGCGGGATGGAGACGCCGTAGGCGAACTCCCGGTTGGCGGAGAGGTGCAGCAGGATGTTGGTGTCCGAGCCGCCACCGCTCTCACCGTCCAGGCCACAGCCCTTGCAGTCGCGGCTGTCCGAACCCATCACCAGGATGTTGATCGGTTCCTTCGGGCCGACGTCAGCGGCCTTCTCGCCGAGGCTGACGGTGTCGATGTTCGACCGGAGATGGCGATAGGTGTAGACGGTGAACAACCCGACGACCAGCGCCACCACGAGCAAGGTCGAGCTGAGCACCTGCCACACGCTGACCCGCGGCTTGTCGCGGTCCTCGTGCTCGTCGGCCGGATAGGGAATGTACGGCTCCGCGTAACCGTCCTGGGACGACCCGTCGTCGTAGTACTCGTCGTCATAACCCGTTGCGTACGCAGCATCCCGGCGCCCGGGGGCGGGGTAGGCCTCGTGGCGGGCCTCGTGCAGCTCGTCGCGTGAGACCGTGCGCCCCTGGGGGTGCTCGACCGGGGCCGGACGCGGCGCGACAGCGGTCGCGCCGGGGTCGTTCCAGTCGAACTCACGGGCGGCCGGCGGGGCGAGCTGCTGATCGGGAGTCTTGGGCATCGGCGGGGCCGGCTGGGGATCCTGGCGATACCACTCCGGCGCGGGCGCGATCGCGGTCTCCTCGACGGGCGGAACGGCGGCAGGCCGCGGAGGTACTCGGCGCGCGGGGCGCGAAGTCTCACGCAGCGGCGGGGCTATGGCCGTCGCGTCGGGGTCCCACTCCTGGGGGGCGGGAGGGGCAGGCATCGGCGACGGCCCAGGGGTCCCTCTGCCCATCGCCTGCAAGCGCTCGGCGCGCGTCGGCTCCCGCCGAACTGGTTCCGCGTGCAGTGGCTCGACGGCGGGAGGCTCGGGCTGAGCCGGCTCCTGACGGGCCGGACGCGCAGCCCGGCGGCCACCACCCGACGATCCCGATCCGGGCCCAGGAGGCGGCGGTGCCACGAAGTCAGACTGCGGGCGTGCAGCCCGCCGTCCACCGCCGGGTTCCGCAGACGGCTGGTCGATCGGTACGTCCGCCACCCGAGCACCCCGCCCGGCACGAGCCCCCCGAGACTCGTTGCTCTCAGGCTCGTCGGCGTCGTACATCCACTCGAATCCGGACACGCCCGAGCCTGCGTCCTCACCCCCACGGCGGGGAGGCATGGAGGGGCTAGGCATAGATCACCGTCACTCGTCGCTTGTTATGGGGGGATTCGGGTTGAGTCGACGGTGACTCAACCTACGCGAGAATCCCAAGTTTGACCTGAGACCGCTCCGAACCCCAAACCGTAGTATCACTCGTCACCATGGCAAGATATCTGCGAACGCCCCAGTAGCTCAGTGGATAGAGCAGCCGCCTCCTAAGCGAAAGGTCGCAAGTTCGACTCTTGCCTGGGGCACCAAACAAGCAGTGCAGACCGCTCCCAGCATGGTTGAGGGCGAGGTCTGGTGGTCTCGACAGGCTCGACCTCCGGAGGCACCTACGACGCGTCGACGACCTCGAACCGGATCCCAGCGGCCTGCAGACGCGCCAGCAGCGCATCCCCCATCGCGACCGCCGTGGTCACCGAACCGGAGGTCTCGGGGAGCGTGTCGAAAGCGAGGCACAGCGCCGACTCGGCGAGCATCTTCGCGGTCTCGGTGTAGCCCGGGTCGCCGCCGGACACCTTGGTGTGGACCTTCCGGTCGCCGCACTCGGCGACGAAATCGACGGTGAACCACGACTTCTCGCGTCGCCCCTCGGAGGGCCCGGTGCCCTGCTTCACCCGCTCGCCGAGCTTGGCCCGCAGCGGCGGCACCTGCATCGCGAGCGCGAGGCCACCGACACCGACGGCGCCGCCGACGGCGAACCTCAACGTCTTGGTCCCAGCGAAGTGTGAGTAGGTGAACGAAGGGCCGTACGCCTCCAGCGCCTGGCCGGAGCGGGCGACGATGAACGGGTCGATGGTCGGCAACGGCAGCAGCCAGTAGCCCAGCTCGCGATCACGGCCGAGAGCGGGCTTCGCCGGCCGAGACCTACGCCCCACCGGCCGCTCCTCGAGTGCCCGACGCTCGCGCGACGCCGCTGCCATCTGCCGCGGCCGCGACATCTGCCCCAACGCAGAGTGGAAGGTGCCGCCGGAGAAGGTGGCGTTGGAGCGTACGACGCCCTTCATCGTCAGCGGCTCGGTGATCTCGCCGCCGGCGGCCAGCTCGCGCACCGTGTAGAAGGCGCCGAGATCGTGCGGGATCGAGTCGAACCCGCAGGCGTGCACGATCCGGGCGCCGTTGGCGCGGGCGACCGCGTCGTAGTTCACGAACATCCTGTCGACGAACTCCGGCTCTCCGGTCAGGTCGACGTAGTCGGTGCCGGCCTCCGCACACGCCTTGACCAGGGGCTCACCGAACTCCAGGTAGGGCCCGACCGTGGTGATCACGACCCGCGCACGAGCAGCCAGCGCGACCAGCGAGGAGGAGTCGTTGACGTCGGCCTGGATGAGCTCGACGTCGGTAGAACCGAGCGAGTCCCGAACGGCCTCGAGCCGCGACAGGGAGCGGCCCGCGAGCGCCCACCGCAGGTCCTGGGGCGCGTGCTCAGCGAGATATTCGGCCACCAACCCGCCCGTGAATCCGGTCGCGCCGAACAGGACGATGTCGAGATCGCGAGGGTTCGTCATAACCGCTACCTTTCCAGAAGCAACGAAATCCGAGACGGCACGGGTCTGTGAGTGATCAAATGTTGCATCAAGAGGGATACGCTTAGGCGGTTTCTTTTGTGGATGAACATTTGAAATGAACGGCCAGGCACCATCCCCGACCACGAGATGAGCGAGACGAGCCTGTGGGTGACGCGGTGATCAGCGTTCTGCTGGCCGACGGTCACGACGTCGTGCGTGTCGGCGTGCGTACGGTCCTGCAGCCCGAATCCGGCATCGAGGTCGTCGGCGAGGCCCGCACCGCCGCCGAGGCACGGCCGCTGATCGCGACGCTCCGCCCTGACGTACTCATCCTCGACTCCTACCTGCCCGACTCCTCCGGCGTGGCGCTGTGCCGCGAGGCCCTGGCGATGAAGAGCGACATCCGCTGCCTGATCCTGGCCACCGACGGCGACGACGAGGTGATGAGCCAGGCGATCATGGCGGGCGCGGCCGGCTATGTGCTCAAGCAGATCGAGGCGTCGAGCCTGGTCTCGGGCATACGTCTGGTGGCCAGCGGCCACACCCTCTTCGACCCCGAGGCGGCAGCCAAGGTGGTGCACAACGTCGAGGAGCGCCGCCGGATGCACGAGGTGGTCGCCGAGCTGACCCCGCAGCAGCGGCGGATCCTGGTGCTGCTCGCCGAGGGCATCTCCAACCGGCAGATCGCCGATCGCCTGGTGCTCGCGGAGAAGACCGTGAAGAACCACATCACCGGCCTCCTCGCCAAGCTCGGCGTCAGCCACCGCACCCAGGCCGCGCTGATGGCGAGCCAGCTGCTCGAGGACGGGGTCGTGCCGCGGCCCGCGGCACCTGCCGATGACCTGAGGCAGCCCAAGGCCGCGGGACCGAACGGTGGACCGATGCCCCCGCACCCTCGCGGTCCGTCCCCCTCCCGCACCCCCGGCCGAACCCGCTGATCGTCGCTGCGATCCAGGTACCGTGGATGGCATGTGCCGCAACATCCGCCCGCTCCACAACTTCGAGCCGCCCGCCACCAACGACGAGGTCGCCGCTGCCGCCCTGCAGTTCGTACGCAAGGTGAGCGGCACCACCAAGCCCTCTGCCGCCAACCAGGAGGCCTTCGACCACGCCGTCGCCGAGATCGCCCACATCACCCGGCATCTCCTCGACGACCTGGTCACCAACGCCCCCAAGAAGAACCGTGAGGTCGAGGCCGCGAAGCGCAAGGCTCGCGCGGAGGGCAGGTACGCCTCGTGACGGGGTCGCAAGCCGAAAGTCCGTACCTCGAGTCGTGCGATGCGTGCGTGCATCGCAAGGCGGCATCGCGACGGCATACCGGGCGTCTTCCGAGCGATGCCAACGCTGCGAGGTGCGTGCGCAGCGTGCGACTCGCGGTGCGGAATTGAGGCGCGCGACCCCAGCCTTCGGGGCGACCACGCAGGATTCGTACGCCGCGGCGCTGGCCCTCCTCCAGGACCGTCCGCTCGTGGTGCTGACCGGGGCCGGAGTCTCGACCGACTCGGGCATCCCCGACTATCGCAGCCCGGGCAGTCCGGCGCGGCAGCCGATGACCTACCAGCAGTTCATCTCGGGACCGCAGGAACGGCAGCGCTACTGGGCGCGCAGCCACCTCGGTTGGCGGCGGATGGGCAGCGCGGCGCCGAACGCCGGACACCGGGCTCTGACCCGGATCGACCCCGAGCTGCTGATCACCCAGAACGTCGACGGACTGCACGAGCAGGCCTCCCCGGAGCTGGCCGGGAGCGGCCGGATCGTGACGCTGCACGGCCGGGTGGCCGACGTGATCTGTCTGTCCTGCCGCACGGTGAGTCCGCGCCCCGACCTCCAAGAGCGGATGGAGGCGCTCAACGCGGGTTGGGCAGAGGCGCACGCGGATGTGGAGTCCCGTCCGGACGGCGACGTCGCGCTCGAGGAGACCCAGGACTTCGTCGTGCCCGACTGCGAGATCTGCGGCGGCATCCTCAAGCCCGACGTCGTCTTCTTCGGGGAGAACGTCCCCAAGGACCGGGTGGCCAGGTGCATGGAGGCGGTCGACGCGCTCGCCGGGGAGGGCGTGCTGCTCGTCGCGGGATCGAGCCTGGCGGTGATGAGTGGCTACCGGTTCGTACGCCGGGCGGCGAAGGCCGCGATCCCGATCGTCATCGTCAACCGTGGCGCCACCAGGGGCGATGGGGAGGCTGCGTACAAGCTGGAGGTCGGAACCAGTGAGTTCCTCACCACCTTGGCACAGCGCAGATCCGGTGGCTCAGGCGGAGCGTGACCGGATCGGCAGACTGCCCATCCGGCCGGCTGCCTCGTCGACGGACAGTCTGGCTCCGATGAAGAAGTGGTAGACCGGGCCCTCGTCGATCAACAGGACCTTGGCGCTGTGGAAGTCACCACCGAGATCGGTGAGCACGATCTCCTCGCCCCGTTCGAGGTGACGGGTCAGGCCGGTGTCGGTGTGATGGACGGCGACTGGGCGGAACGTCTCGTCCAGCTCGCGACCGCGAGCGGACAGATGAACGACCTCCATAGAGCTCTCCCCTCCGGAGACCCCCGCAAGTCTCGACATGACAACCGCTGCTGCCCACGTCGATGAGCTGGCCAACAGCAGGCCCTGCACATCAAACATAAGCATCTAGGACCTAATCGGTCCAGGGTCACGTGCCAGAATCTGCCGACGTCAAGAGAATTTCACCCAGCGTTGCCGAAGCAGAAGGGTCAGAGGGCCTTGACGAAGATGTGGTCTGCAGCCTCGGGGATGATCTCCGCGGTCTCCCCGCCGGAGCCGAGCAGGACCCCGTCCGGGGTCGCCTTGATCGCCACGGTCTGGTCCGGGGTCGCACCTACCCGGCGAAGGGCGCTCATCAGCGACTCGTCCTTCTGCATCTCCTCGGAGATGCGTCGCACCAGGACGGTGGCGCGCTCGGTGCTCGCCGCGGCCGTGAGCGACTGGACACCGGCCATGAAGTCCTCGTCGGCGGGCTTGCCGCCGAGCTCGTCGAGACCGGGGATCGGGTTGCCGTAGGGCGACTCGGTCGGGTCGCCGAGCAGGTCGAGCAGGCGCCTCTCGACGGTCTCCGACATGACGTGCTCCCAGCGGCACGCCTCCTCGTGGACGAGCTCCCAGTCGAGGCCGATGACGTCGGTCAGGAGCCGCTCGGCGAGCCGGTGCTTGCGCATCACTCGCGTGGCCAGGCGATGGCCTTCGTCGGTGAGCTGCAGGTGGCGGTCGCCCTCGACGGTGAGCAGGCCGTCCCGCTCCATCCGGGCGACGGTCTGGGAGACCGTGGGGCCGGACTGGTGCAGTCGCTCGGCGATGCGGGCACGCAGTGGAACGATCCCCTCTTCGACCAGCTCATAGATGGTGCGAAGGTACATCTCGGTGGTGTCGATGAGATCGCTCATGCGGCCACCTCCGTAGCGCAAGCGCCATGATACGGACGTGGCCGCATGTTGTCTGGATGGTTCACTCGCTGACGCTCGCTCACGGGCTAATCCTACATCCTTGAATCAGTCAGAAAAACCGAACTAGCAGGGTGTGTCCCGAACGACGTCGACCTGCAGCAGAGACCCTGGTCGAGCCCCTTAGGAGCCCTGGCGTTCAAGGGCTTCGTTGTATCGAGACAGCATACCGCTGAGTTGGTCGATGTCGTCGGGACTCCAGTCGGCCAGCCGGTCGTTGAAACGTACGCGGCGCTCCCGCGCCACCCGGTCGAGCCCCTCGCGTGCCTTGGCGGTCACCGAGACCAGGCTGGCCCGGCCGTCCTCCGGATCAGGGTGACGCTCGAGCAGGCCGAGGTCGATGATCGTCTGCACCATCCGGCTGACCGCGCCCTTGTCGATGCCGAGGCCATCGACGAGCGCAGATGCGCGCACCGGTCCGTGCTCGGCCAACCAGGTCAGCAGCATGTAACCACCCGGCGGCAGATCGGGGTGAAGCATCCGTCCACGGGCACTCATCGCCCGCTTCCCCCGGCGCAGGAATACGCCGAGCTCGGACTCGAGGCGCACCAGCGCCTCGATCCGGTTGGCGTCGATGTGATCGTCCTCGACGGGCTCGTCAGCAGTCATCTCCGTACAGCTCCCTCGACCTCGGTCTCGGCCTCAGCGAGGGCCTTCTCGTCGGGGAGGTCGTCCACGGTCGTCTTCAGCGGGACCTCCCTGATGCCCACGATAGCGACCAGGGCGAGCAGCGCGCACGGGATGGCCACCAGGAACAGGTTGGCCGTGGCGACGGCGAAGGCGTGCTCGTAGAGCGCCTGCACCGCAACCGGGAGGCTCGCCGGGTCGGCGAGGCCGCCGGCCTGCAGACTCTGGAGCTCCTCGGGAGTGACCTTCCCGCTGGACACCAGCTCGGGGATCCCGTCGGTGATGACGTCATCGACCCTGTGGGAGAGCACGGCGCCGAGCGCGGCGATACCGATCGAGCCACCCATCGAGCGGAAGAAGGCGACGACCGAGGAGCCGGCACCCATGTCCCGGTTGTCGAGGTTGTTCTGCACCGCGAGCACCAGGTTCTGGTTGGTGGCGCCGACGCCGAGGCCGACCACGGCCATGAACGCGCCGACCAGGGCCAGGTTGGTGTGCTCGTCGATCGTGCTGAGCAGATAGAGACCGGTCGGAAGCATGATGCCGCCGAAGAGCAGGTAGCGCTTCCAGCGACCGGTGGCGCTGATGAGCCGGCCGGTGACCATTCCCGCCGAGGAGAGGCCGAGCACCATGCAGATCGACATCAGGCCGGCGTGGGTCGGCGTCATCCCGCGCGCGGTCTGGAAGTACTGCTGCAGGTAGACCGTCGCCCCGAACATTCCGGCGCCGACGAAGAACGATGCGATCGTGGCGAGCACCATCGTCCGGTCGCGGAAGAGCCGCAGCGGGATGATCGGCTCCTTCGCGAACCGGCCCTCGACCAGGACCGCGAGGGCGAGCACGACGACGCTTCCTCCGACGAGGGCGTACGACGCCAGCGAGGTCCAAGCGAAGGACTCCCCGCCCAGCGTGACCCAGATCAGCAGGGCCGAGACGCCGGCGACCAGCAGGAAGGCACCGAGGTAGTCGATGCTGACCTCGCGGCGTACGTGCGGGAGGTGCAGGGTCTTCTGGAGCAGGATGAAGGCGATCACCGCGAACGGCACGCCGACGTAGAAGACGCCGGGCCAGCCGAACGAGGAGTCGACGATCACGCCGCCGACGAGGGGGCCGATGACCGTGGCCAGGGCGAAGACCGCGCCGATGTAGCCGGAGTAGCGACCGCGCTCACGCGGGGAGGCGATCATCGCGATGATCACCTGGATCAGCGCGACGATGCCACCCATGCCGAGACCCGCGATGACGCGGCCGGTGATGATCACCGGCATCGACGGCGCCAGACCACAGATCGCCGAGCCGACGATGAACAGACCGAGCGCGACCTGGACCAGCATCTTCTTGTTGTAGAGGTCGGCGAGCTTTCCCCAGATCGGCGTCGTCGCGGTCATAGCCAGCATGCTCGAGACGACGATCCAGGTGTAGCCGCTCTGCGTGCCACCGAGGTCGGTGACGATCCGAGGCAGGGCATTGGCGACCGACGTACTGGACAGCATGGCGACGAAGAGCGCCATCAGCAGGCCCGAGAGGACCTCCATGATCTGGCGATGGGTCATCTCCGGCGCGGCGATGGCCTGGGAAGACTGCTGGGACTCTGACAAGGGCTGACTCGGCTTTCACTCACATTGGTTGAACATCGACAACCAATGTACTTCGATTTAGTTGCTAAAACCAACTTGTGGCTGCTGTCGATCGAGTCGTACGCCGGGCGGGTCGCAGCGCGAGGATTGCCCCACTCGTCCGCACCGCTCCCCATCCCGACGGAGCTTCCCCACGCTCCGGCATCCGGCGTCGATGAGATTCGAACCGTCGACGCGTCGCACAGGCCAGGTCGAGCGGTCCAAGCGGAGCCTGCCCTGGCCCAGGGCAGGCGAAGGTGCCCGGTAACGGGGCACCTGTGTCGACCAGTCGCTGCTTGCGCGGCTGTGCCCAGGCTTCGACCTGCTTCTTGAACCTCATCCCGATCGAGACCGGCAGCACACCGTCGAACGCGACGGTTCCGTCGCCGTTGTCCCAGACCCGCAGGGCGGTCTTCTGCTGGGCACGCCCTTCCTCGGCGAGGAGTGCTTTGGCCAAGGCTTCCTCGAACCGGCCCGGGTCGACCTCGACCAGGATCCGCTTACCGATGATCCGCAGTTCCTTGGTCGTCATCTGGGTCGCGTAGTCGACCAGCAGCTTCTCGGCCAGGACCGGGTCCTCGCTGGTGGCCGCTGGGTCGGCATCGACCTTGTCGAGCGCTTTGGTGATCACCTGGGCCTTCGCCTCGGAGACGACACCCTCGGCGAGGCCGGCGGCAACCAGCTCGTATCTGGCCGCCGAGGTGGCGAGTTTGATCTGGGCTCGGGCGGCGCCTTTGTCGACCAGCAGCTCGGCGCGCATCCGGGCGGAGGCGTCTTTGTCGCCGCTCTCGGCGGCGATGTCACCGGAGGCAGCGAGGACCCGCAGCGTCAACGCGGCCTGTTGGGCTTGGAGCTTCTCCACCTTGGCCAGGTAATCCTTCTTCTGGCTGGTGCGGGTCGGGTCCATCGCAAGCAGTTCCTCGAGGGAGGTCTCGATGGCAGCAAGAGCCGACGAGACGAGGTCTCCACGCCATACCCGGGCCGCCTCTTCGGCGAAAGGTTCCCGGCAGGGAGGTCTCGACAACTCGAGAAAACGGGGCGACCCGCAGACGGGCCTCTGTGGCCAACCCGGTGGATGAGTCCGGTACGTCTGCGGGTCGGGTGGCTGCTTTGGGATTGCCAGCCCCCATCCGTAGTTGGGGAAGCTGCTAGCGAGCAGCCACCTCACGCATCCAATCGTTCTTCATCTGATCGGATCACCTCCTTTCCCGTGTGCTTCAACGGTAGGCGCCGAGCCTCACCAGGATCAAAGGGTTTATTTCTCAGGTCTATTTCTCAGGCCGGCTCCTCGACCAGCGGGTGGCTGAACTGCGACTGGTAGAGCTCGGCGTACGCCCCCTTGGCCTCGAGCAGCTCGACGTGATTGCCCTGCTCGACGATCGCGCCGTCGCGCATGACCAGGATCAGGTCGGCGTCGCGGATCGTGGAGAGCCGGTGGGCGATCACGAAGGACGTACGGTCCGAGCGCAGCGCCGCCATGGCGTGCTGCAGGAGCAGCTCGGTGCGGGTGTCGACCGAGGAGGTCGCCTCGTCGAGGATCAGCAGCGACGGCTCGGCGAGGAAGGCCCGTGCGATGGTGACCAGCTGTCGCTCCCCCGCCGAGAGGTTGCCGCCCTGGTCGGTGACCAGGGTGTCGTAGCCGTCGGGCAGCGAGTGCACGAACCTGTCGACGTACGTCGCCCGGGCCGCTTCGAGAAGCTCCTCGTCGGTCGCGGACGGCCGGCCGTAGCGGATGTTGTCGCGGATCGTGCCCTCGAAGAGCCAGGTGTCCTGGAGGACCATGCCGGTGCGCTCGCGCAGGTCGGATCTGGGAATCAAGGCGATGTCGGCACCATCGAGGGTGATCCGGCCGGCATCGAGCTCGTAGAAGCGCATGATCAGGTTGACCAGGGTGGTCTTGCCGGCGCCGGTGGGACCGACGATCGCGACGGTCTGCCCGGGACGAGCAACCAGGGACAGGTCCTCGATCAGCGGCTTGTCCTTGTCATAGGAGAAGCTCACCTGCTCGAACCGGACCTCCCCGGCCCCGGGACCGGTCCGCGGAGCCCCGACCTCGGGTGACTGCTCCTCGGCGTCGAGGAGCTCGAAGACGCGCTCAGCCGAGGCGACGCCCGACTGGAGCAGGTTCATCATCGAGGCGAGGGTGGTGATGGGCTGGGTGAACTGCCGCGAGTACTGGATGAAGGCCTGCAGCTCGCCGAGGCTCAGCGAACCACTGGCGACGCGCAGCGACCCGACCACACAGACCACCACGAACATCAGGTTGCCGACGAACATCATCAGCGGCATCAGGATCCCGCTGATGAACTGGGCCTTGAACGACGCGGCGAAGAGCTTGTCGTTCTCCTCGGCGAAGGTCTTCTCGACCTCTTCCTGACGACCGAAGACCTTGACCAGGTCGTGGCCGGAGAAGGTCTCCTCGATGTGACCGTTGAGCTTGCCGGTGTGGCGCCACTGGGCCACGAACTGGCCCTGCGACCGCTTCATCACCGCGCTGGTCACCACCAGCGAGACCGGCACCGCGAGCAGCGCGATCAGGGCCAGCATCGGGCTGATCCAGAACATCATGAACAAGACCGTGACCAGCGTGAACAGCGCGGTCAGCACCTGGCTGAAGGTCTGCTGCAGCGTCTGGCTGATGTTGTCGATGTCGTTGGTGACGCGGCTGAGCAGCTCGCCGCGCGGCTGCTTGTCGAAGTAGGACAGCGGGACGTTGTGGACCTTCTTCTCGACGTCCTCGCGCATCCCCTTCACGGTGCCCTGGACGACCGAGTTGAGGATCCAGCCCTGAGCGAAGGAGAGCAGGGAGGCGACGAGGTAGACGACGAGCACCACGAGCAGCGCGCTGCGCAGCGCGTCGAAGTCGACGCCCTGCCCCGGCGTGACGTAGTCCATCCCGGAGAGCATGTCGGCGACCTTGTCGTCGCCCTGGGCACGCAGGCCCTCGACCGCCTCCTCCTGGGTGACGCCTGCCGGCAGCTCCCGGGAGAAGACACCACCGAAGATGATGTCGGTCGCCCTGCCCAGCAGCCACGGACCCAGCGACATCAGCGTGACGCTGACCGCGGCCAGGACGACGGTAGCGACGGCGTGGAGCTTGTAGGGCGCCATCCGGCGCAGCAGCCGCTTGGCCGAAGGCACGAAGGTCATCGCCTTGTCCCCCACCGCGCCGCCACCGCCCATCGGTCCGGGGCCGCCCTGCGGACGTACGATCCGCTCGGTCTTCTTCATCTGGCCGTTCGTCTGGTCGCTCATGCCGCGGCCTCCTCGAATGCTGACCGAGTTACCTCGGTGTGGATGCACATCCCTCGCGGAGTTCCACGAAGGAAGCAGTCGTTCACCGAGTTACCTCGGTGAGCATTCAGCCTCATGCCGCGGCCTCCTCTGCGCTGAGCTGGGAGGAGACGATCTCCTGGTAGGTCTCGTTGGCGGCGAGCAGCTCCTCGTGGGTGCCCTCACCGACGATGGCGCCGTCCTCGAGCACGAGGATCTTGTCGGCGTCGCGGATGGTGGAGACACGCTGGGCCACAAGGATGACGGTGGCGGTGCGGGTCTCCGGGGCGAGCGCGGCGCGGAGCCGGGCGTCGGTGGCGACGTCGAGCGCGGAGAAGGAGTCGTCGAAGAGATAGACGTCGGGCCTCCTCACCAGTGCCCGCGCGATCGCCAGACGTTGCCGCTGACCACCGGAGACGTTGGTGCCGCCCTGGTCGATCTCGGCGTCGAGACCGGTGCCGCCCTCGGGCGCCATCCGCTCCACGAAGTCGCGCGCCTGGGCGACCTCGAGGGCATGCCAGAGCTCCTCGTCGGTGGCGTCCGGCTTGCCGTTGAGCAGGTTGGAGCGGACGGTGCCGGTGAAGAGGAAGGCCTTCTGGGGCACCAGCCCGAGGCCGCTGCGCAGGGTCGCCGGGTCGAGGTCGCGTACGTCGATCCCACCGACGCGAACGACGCCGGCCGTGGCGTCGAAGAGCCGCGGGACGAGGCCCAGGAGCGTCGTCTTGCCGGCTCCGGTGGAGCCGATGATCGCGACGGTCTGCCCGGGCCTGGCCTCGAAGGTGAGGTCGTGGAGGACGGGATGGTCAGCACCGGGGTAGGTGAAGCCGGCTCCGACCATGTCGACGTACCCATGCCGGGAGATCTCGGTGACGCCTGCGGTCGGCGGCACCACGCTGCTCTCGGTGTCGAGGACCTCGGCGATGCGGTCGGCACAGACCGAGGCGCGCGGGACCTGCATGAGCATGAAGGTGCCCATCATGATCGACATCAGGATCTGCATCAGATACTGCAGGAAGGCCGTCAGCGGACCGACCTGCATCACCCCGTTGTCGACGCGGATGCCGCCGAACCAGATCACCGCGACGCTGGCGACGTTGATGACCAGCATCATCAGCGGGAACATCGTCGACATCCAGCGTCCGGCCCGCAGCGCGACGTCGGTGAGCTCGTCGTTGGCCTTCGCGAAACGCTCGGTCTCCTGCGGCTCACGTACGAACGCGCGGATCACCCGGATGCCGGTGATCTGCTCGCGCAGGATGCGGTTGACCGCGTCGATGCGCTCCTGCACCTTTCTGAAGTTGGGCACCATGCCGCGGACGACCACGGCCATGGAGATGAGCAGCGCGGGGATGACCACGGCCAGCAGCCAGGAGAGTCCGGCATCCACGTGGATGGCCATCACGACACCGCCGACCATCATCATCGGCACCATCACCGCGAGCGTGCAGGTCAGCACGGCGAGCATCTGGACTTGCTGGACGTCGTTCGTGGTCCGGGTGATCAGCGACGGGGCGCCGAAGCGGCCGACCTCGCGGGCACTGAAGGAGCCGACCTTGGCGAAGATCGCCGCCCGCAGGTCACGGCCGAAGCTCATCGAGCTGCGCGCGGCGAAGTAGACGCTGACGATCGAGCACAGGATCTGCACCAGCGCCACACCGAGCATGATCGCGCCGATGCGGATGATGTAGTCGGTGTCGCCCTCGGCCACGCCCTTGTCGATGATGTCCGCGTTCAGGCTGGGCAGCAGCATGAACGCCGAGGTCGAGAGAAGCTGCAGGATCGCGATGACGACCAAGAACCTCTTGTACGGGAGCAGGTAGTCCCGAAGCAGTCGGAGAAGCATTCAGGGGGTCTCTCTGGTCAAGATGCCGCCGAGCAACACGTCGATGACGTCTTCCTTGCTCAACGGCTGGTTTGCTCGGGTCATACCGGGGAGCCAGGCCCCGATCGTGAGGCTGCGCAGCACCAGCGCCGCCTTTCGCGGTGGCAGCCGAAGCTCGTTCTCGTGCGGCTCGAAGACGAGCCGTGCCAGGTTGTCGACGAGGGCCTTGTTGGCCTCGACCACGAACTTGGGTGGCCCATGACGAAGACGTACGCCTTCCCGGTCCGGCTCTTCGAACACCACGGAGCGCACCGCCATCATGATGAGCAGACCTCGCTGCGTCGTCTCCGCCAGCAGGTCGATGACGGCGCGGAGCTTGTCCTCGATATCGGGCTTCTCCTCGATGACCTCCGCGATGGATTGGCCGGGCCGGTCCGAATCGAAGGCGCTCTCCGCCACTGCCCGGTAGAGCTCCCGCTTGTCGCGGAAGTGTCTGAAGATCGTGCCTTCGGCGACTCCTGCCGCCTCGGCGATCAGTCTGGTGGTGGTCGCCGAGCCGTGCTCGATCAGCAGCGTCTCGGTCACCGCGATGATCTCGGCCCGCCGGTCGGCTGCGGGAATCGGCTTGGCCCGCGTACGTCGTTCGTCCACACTGACGAGCATAAATGAGTGAGCACTCACTCACAACTCGACTAATGGGTGAAGCCTGCCTCCAAACCCTGTTCGCCGGATGCCGACTAAGGCATGCTGGGGCGCACTGTCGGGCCGACTCGGGCCAGGGCAGCGGTGATCCCGACAATCTCGATCACCGAATCCGGAATGGAGACAGCATGCGTAGGTTGTTGACAGGCGCGGCCGCGATCGCGCTGGGGGCCACCGGCACCCTCGTCATGGCGAGCTCGGGCAACGCCACCTCCGACCAGGAGGTCCGCTATGTCGTGGCATATGCCGAGGGATCCTCGGCCGCCGACGCCCGTGCCGCGGTGAAGGCCGCCGGGGGCGAGATCGTCTCGGAGAACAGTGCCATCGGCGTCGCGACGGTCACCGCGGGCGAGGGCTTCGCGAAGGCGGCCAACGCCTCGAGCGCGCTCGTCGGCGCCGCTCAGGACCGCGCCGTGGGCGCCACCACCCCCGACGCGGCGAGCAAGGCCCGCAAGCAGGAGGTCTCGAAGGTCGAGACCGAGTTCCGCAGCGGCGCCAAGGGCACCGCGCCCAAGAAGCCGAAGCCCAAAGGGCCCGGAGAGCCGCTCTCGGGTCTGCAGTGGGACATGGAGCAGATCGACGCCGCAGCGGCCAACAAGAGCGAGCGCGGCAAGGGTGTCCGCGTCGGCATCATGGACACCGGTGTCGACGGGTCGCACCCCGACATCGCGCCCAACTTCGACGCAGAGCTGAGCCGCAACTTCACCACCGACATCCCGGTCGACGCCAACGGCGATTCGGTCGACGGCCCGTGCGAGGAGGAAGCGGACGGCTCCTGTGAGGACGCGGCCGACGTCGACGAGAACGGTCACGGCACCCACGTCGCCTCGACCATCGCCTCCCCGGTCAACGGCGTCGGTATCACCGGCGTCGCCCCGCAGGCCGACATCGTCAACCTTCGCGTCGGACAGGACTCCGGCTACTTCTTCCTGCAGCCGTCGGTCGACGCACTGACCTACGCCGGCAGCAACGGCATCGACGTCGTCAACATGAGCTACTACGTCGACCCGTGGCTGTTCAACTGCACCAGCCACCCGGCCGACTCCGCCGAGGACCGGGCCGAGCAGCTCACGATCATCACCGCGATGCAGCGTGGTCTCGACTACGCCCGCTCCCACGGCGTCACCCTCGTCGCGGCCGCCGGCAACCAGGCGATCGACTACACCAAGCCGCAGACCGACGCGAGCAGCCCCGACTTCGCCAGCGAGCCCGGCGAGGCGGCGTACGTCCGGGAGATGCTCGACCCGGAGTCGTGCATCTCGATGCCGACCGAGGGCAACGGCGTCATCGCGGTGAGCTCCACCGGTCCGTCCGAGCGCAAGTCCTACTACTCCAGCTACGGCGACGGCTTCGTCGACGTCGCGGCGCCTGGTGGCGATGCGTACGACACCGCCGATGGGACCCGCGACTTCGCCGCCACCATCCTGGCCGCCTACCCCTACGACCTGGCCGTGGCCGAGGGCGCGATCGACCCGGCGACCGGCGAGGTGCTGGTGCCGTGGGCGGTCTCGGACTGCTCCAGCGGCGAGTGCTCCTACTACCAGTACCTGCAGGGCACCTCGATGGCCTCTCCGCACGCCGCTGGCGTGGCCGCGCTGATCGTCGGCAAGTACGGCAAGCACGACCGCTCCGGCAAGACCCTCTCGCCCGCCAAGGTCGAGAAGATCCTGCGCAAGTCGGCCACCGCCAAGGCCTGCCCGGTCCCGGCGGACTTCACCTACGTACGCCACCTGCCCAACGGCAACACGGCGACCTCGACCCACACCTGTGAGGGTGGCGAGGCGCCGAACGGCTTCTACGGCAGCGGCATCGTCAACGCCAAGGCGGCGATCGGCAAGCGCTGACCGGGTTGCAGGTTTCCCGGTTAACCGGGTATTCCTACCGCCGCCAAAGGGCCCGGATGCTCATCTCGAGCATCCGGGCCCTTCCCGTCTCTCAGGGTCAGGGGGCGAGCCGCTCCGTACGCCAGCCGTCGCCCGCACGCACGTAGACGAGCCGGTCGTGCATCCGCCCCGGACGTCCCTGCCAGAACTCCACCCTCGCCGGCTCGACGCGGTAGCCGCCCCACTCCTCCGGCACCGGGACCGGCTGGCCCTCGAACTGCGCCTCGATCTGGTCGTACGCCGCCGCCAGCTCCTCGCGCCCGGAGACGACCCGGCTCTGGTGGGAGGCGTGGGCGCCGAGCTGGGAGCCACGCGGTCGCTGCGCGAAGTAGGCCTCGACGTCTGCCTGGGGAAGCTGGCGGGCGAGCCCGTCGATGCGTACCTGCCGTTCCAACGGATGCCAGGGGAAGAGCACCGCGCAGCGCGGGTCAGCGGCGAGGTCCTCGCCCTTGCGGGAGGCGGTGTTGGTGAAGAAGGTGAAGCCGTCTGCCGAGAAGCCCTTCAGCAGGACGGTCCGCGAGGAGGGCGCGCCGTCGGCCGAGACGGTCGAGACCACCATCGCGTTCGGCTCGACGATGCCGGCGTCGCGAGCCTCGGCGTACCACCTCTCGAACATCACGAACGGGTCGGTCGCGAGGTCGTCCTCGTGCAGCCCGCTGCGGGTGTAGTTCTCTCTCGCTGCCGCCAGCTCAGCCGCCAGATCCATGCCGTCGAGCCTATCTCGTTCGCGCGTGGGGCAGAATGCGGAGCGACACTAGGAGAATTGGAGAAGGCAGTGAGCCAGGTACAGCACGGTCTCGAGGGCGTCGTGGCCTTCGAGACCCAGATCGCAGAGCCCGACAAAGAGGGTTCGGCCCTCCGCTACCGCGGGGTCGACATCGAGGACATCGTCGGTCGGGTTCCGTTCGAGAACGTCTGGGGTCTGCTGATCGACGGCTCCTACGGCCCGGGCCTGCCGCCCGCCGAGGCCTACAACCTGCCGGTGCACACCGGCGACGTGCGCGTCGACGTCCAGGCCGCCATCCCGATGCTCGCGCCCGCCTTCGGGTTCGGGCAGACCTACGACATCTCCGACGAGCAGGCCCGCGAGGACCTCGCCCGCGTGGCCGTCATGGTCCTCTCGTACGCCGGCCAGTCGGCCCGCGACATCCATCTGCCGATCGTGCCGCAGCGCGAGGTCGACAAGGGCAAGACCCTTGCCGAGCGCTTCCTGATCCGCTGGCGCGGCGAGGCCGATCCCGCTCACGCGCACGCCATCGACGCCTACTGGTCCTCGGCCGCCGAGCACGGCATGAACGCCTCCACCTTCACCGCCCGGGTGATCACCTCCACCGGTGCCGACGTGGCCGCGGCCTTCTCCGGCGCGATCGGCGCGATGAGCGGCCCGCTGCACGGCGGCGCGCCCTCCCGCGTGCTCGGCATGATCGAGGACGTCGAGAAGACCGGCGACGCCTCGGCCTACGTGAAGGGCCTGCTCGACTCCGGCGAGCGGCTGATGGGCTTCGGCCACCGCGTCTACCGCGCCGAGGACCCGCGTGCACGGGTGCTGCGCCGCACCGCCCGCGAGCTCAACGCGCCCCGCTACGAGGTCGCCGAGGCCCTGGAGAAGGCTGCTCTCGAGGAGCTGCGGGCTCGCCGTCCCGACCGTGTCCTGGAGACCAACGTCGAGTTCTGGGCCGCGATCGTGCTCGACTTCGCCCAGATCCCGGCCAACATGTTCACCTCGATGTTCACCTGCGCCCGCACCGGCGGCTGGTCCGCCCACATCCTGGAGCAGAAGAAGACCGGCCGGTTGATCCGCCCGAGCGCCATCTACACCGGCCCCGCTCCCCGGCCCGCCGACGCGGTCGAGGGCTGGAACGCCGACTGGGCGGAGTGACCCGCCCGGGCCCGGGCGACACAGCGAAGCCCGGGCCTCGGCCTGTCCGGCCGCCCGGCACCCGACGTGGTCTGGCGTGCCGCGGGAGCGAGGGTTGATCGAGGCGCGCGATCGGCCTCAGGTCCGCCGGAACACCGTTTCGATCTCATCGAGCGCTCGCGCCAGCGCGTCCGTCATCCCGACGCTCTCGAATGCCTCAGCGGACAGCTCGCCGCCGGCCTCGACATCGTCCAGCACCAGCCGCACGGCACGCTGGACGAAGTCGGCCACGCTGTCGACTCCGCCGTCAGCGATGAGCTCGTTGATCGTCTCGAGGTCGGACGCCGACAGGTTGATCACGATCTCCTGAGCATCTGCCATGACGCAGATCCTACGCCGCCTTCAGGATGCCGTCGTCGCTGCGTACCGTGACGGGAACGTGGCCGGCTGCGGTGTGGAAGTCGAAGTCTCCGACGCCGAGGTGCTCACCGAGTGCCACCGCCGTGGCCACCGTGGCGTGACCGCGGAGGCGCCGAGGATGACGCCGGCACCGTTGCCGCCGCTCGGGACGGTGGTGAACGCGGAGTAGTGCAGGACCTCGGTCATGCTGTGATCATCCATCCGCTCATGGACTCGGCGAACGAATTTTCGTTCGCCCTGGTCAGAACCGCTTCGCCATGCAGCGGACGAGCTCGTCGTCCTTGTAGTAGCCGAACGGCTCGACACGGACGAAGCCCTGCGCCTCGTAGAGTCCGATCGCCTCGTGCTGGAGGCCACCGGTGGTGAGGACCATGGCCTCGAAGCCGGTCTCACGCGCCGAAGCCTCGACATGGGCGAGCATCCGCTTCGCCAGGCCCTGGCCCTGTGCCTCGGGGACGACGTACATCCGCTTGATCTCCGCGGTCACCTCGGTCCCCATGACTCGCTCGCCGGAGCGTCGCCAGGCGCCGGATGCGACCGGGACGTCGTCGAGGTAGGCGACGAAGAAGGCGCCCGCGGGTGGCTCGAACATCTCCGGCACCGTCGGGTCGTAGTCGGGCTCGCCATAGCGCTCGACGTAGAACTCCTGCACCCGGTCGACCAGCTTCTGTGCGTCCGGGTGGTCGTAGGAAGCCCGGCGAATCTCAAGAGTCACGTCGGTATTCTGGCCGATGCCCGCCTCTTGCGAGAATGGGTTTATGACGCTGCAGATCCCCGCCGACCTCCTGCCCGCCGACGGACGTTTCGGGTCCGGGCCGTCCAAGGTGCCCGCGGGCCGTTTGGAGGCGCTCGCCGCGACCGGGGTGTCGGTGATGGGGACCTCCCACCGGCAGCAGCCGGTCAAGGATCTCGTCCGCCGCGTCCAGTCCGGCCTCGCCGATCTCTTCTCGCTGCCCGAGGGCTACGAGGTCGTCATCGGCAACGGTGGGTCGGTGGCCTTCTTCGACCTGACCACGTACGCGCTGGTGCGTGAGCGCAGCCAGCACGCGGTCTTCGGCGCATTCGGCAAGAAGTTCCTCTCCGCGGCCACATCGGCGCCGTGGCTCGCCGACCCGTCGGTGATCTCGGCCGAACCTGGGGCGCTGGCGTTGCCGTCGTTCCAGGCCGACGTCGACGTCTATGCGTGGACGCACAACGAGACGTCGACGGGCGTGATGGCCCCTGTCGTACGCCCCACGGGGGCCGGGACGGACCAGCTCACCATCGTCGACGCCACCTCGGCCGCCGGCGGGCTGCCGCTCGACGTGACCCAGAGCGACGTCTACTACTTCGCGCCGCAGAAGTCGTTCGCCTCCGACGGCGGGCTCTGGCTCGCGCTGCTCTCCCCCGCTGCCATCGCGCGCGCAGAGGAGATCGCGGCCAGCGGCCGGCACATCCCGTCGTTCTTCTCGCTGACCGAGGCGATCAAGCAGTCCCGCAGCGCGCAGACCGTCAACACCCCGTCGGTCGCGACGCTCTTCCTGATGGCCGAGCATCTCGACTGGATGAACTCCTCCGGCGGGCTGGACGCGATGGTCGCCCGCACCACCGCCTCCTCCGACGCGCTCTACGCGTGGGCCGAGAAGGCGTCGTACGTCCGACCGTTCGTCAAGGACCCCGCCCATCGCTCTCTCGTCGTCGGCACCGTCGAGCTCGACGCCGGCATCGACAAGGACGAGCTGCGCCGCGTGCTCGCCGAGAACGGCGTCGTCGACCTCGACGCCTACCGCGGCGTCGGCACCAACCAGCTCCGGGTCGCGATGTACCCGTCGGTCGACGCTGCCGACGTCGAGGCTCTCACCGCCTGCATCGACTGGGTCGTCGACCGCCTCTGATCTCGCCGAGTCGGCTCGTCATGACGAGCCGACTCGGCATCAGCTGCGCTTGCGGAAGATGAAGTACGCCGCGACGGCAAGCGCGACCAGGGCGATCGGGCCGGTGGAACCGCCGTCGTTCCCGTCCCGGTCTCCACCGTCGCCCTCGTTCCCCTGCTCGGCCTCGTCCGGGTCAGCGCTCGGGCCGGCCTTCGGGGGCGGCTCGTCCCCGAGCACCTCGCCCACCAGCTCGGGGTCGACCCTGATCACCTCGGCCCGGAGACCCTCGCTGGTCACGACGACGTCGCCCTTCCGCGTGACACCGATGGCCTCGCCCTGCTCCTGGTCAGGTGTCCGGAACGAGCCGACCCGGTCCATCGAGGGCCAGTCGTAGATCGTGGCGGAGTAGTAGCCGCGTACGACCACATGCTCTCCGTCGGGGAAGAAGGCGCCGTCGGTGGCCATCGGGATGACCGGGGCGACCTCCTTCAACCGGTTGGGGCGGTCGGGGTCGAGGCCCCCCGGCGATGAGTGCAGCGGCACCTCATAGAGGCTTCCGCCGCCCCAGTCCTTCGTGGCGACGAAGAGCCGCCCGTCCGGATGGGCCAGGATGGACTCGGCGTTGTGCGGCCCGTCGGGATAGACGAGCTCGTAGACGGTCGGCGAGACCGTACGTTCGCCCCGCCCGACCCGCACCTTCGCGATCCTGATCGAGTCCCGGACGCTGTTGTTGTCCCCGATGTCCCCGACCCAGACCCGGTTGCCGCCCGCAGGCGCCAGCCCTTCGACGTCGACCGGGTCGTCGGCCCAGTGGGTCACCCCGACCGTGTCGCCGCGGGAGTCGACGGTGAAGACCCGTCCGCTGTCGCCGGAGTCGTTGGTGGTGGCGTACAGCCCGTTGCCGAGCGGCGTCAGCCCGCTGGCCTCGCTGATCGTCGGGTCGGAGAAGGCGAAGAGCACCTCGTCGCCGGCGGCATGCGCGGGCACGGACGAGATCAGCACCAGCCCGAGCGCGCCTGCGGCGACGACCGCCTTCATCACTTCGAGAGCAGCTCGCCGAGCTTCGGACGTACGCCCCACTCGGCCACGAGCTCGTCGTACTCCTTCTTCACCGAACCACCCTTGACCGGCGAGCCGGTGCGGATCGCACGGAGCATGGTGTTGCGCGGGGTGTGCTGGCTCTCCACGAACTGCACCACGTCAACCCGGTAGCCGGAGAGCCGCAGCAGGCTCGCGCGCAGAGCGTCGGTCAAGGTGTCGGCGAAGCGCTCGCGGAGGATGCCGTGTCGGGTGAGCATCGAGTAGGGCGCCGGGGTCGGGGCCTTGCGCAGCTGGGCGGCGATGTCGTGATGGCAGCACGGCGCGGCCAGCACCAGCGGCGCCTCCCACTCGACCGCACGAGCCAGGGCGTCGTCGGTGGCGGTGTCGCAGGCGTGCAGCGCGAGCACCACGTCGGGCTTCTCGGTGAGCTGTACGCCGTCGATCGTCCCGGCCACGAACTCGGCAGCACTGTACCCAAAATCGCGGGCCAGCTCAGCGGCGATCTTCGTGTTGTGCTCCCGCGACTGCTCCTTGACGTCGACACCGGTGACGACGACGGGCAGCTCGCGGACCTCGGTGAGGTAGCGCTGGGCCGCGAAGGTCAGGTAGCCGTTGCCGGCGCCCAAGTCGATGATCCGCAGCGGCTCCTCGGCGGTCGGCCTGCGGACCTTCCCGGACTTCATCGCGTCGCTCAGGGCGGCGTCGAGCTGGCGCAGGAACTCCTCGACCTGGCGGTACTTCGCCTGCCGCGACGGCTTCAGGTTGCCGTCCTTGTCCGAGAGGCCGAGGACCCGGAAGACCGGGTCGGACTCGGGGAGCAGGCGCTCCTTGGGCTGGTCATGGCCGTGTTCGGCCTCGACCGGTGCGGTCAGCTCGGTGGTCGAGACCAGTGCCGTGGTCGGCGTCTTGGCCTGGATCTGGGTCTGCTCGGTCGCGGTCGTCACGATCCAGTTGGCGAACGGGACGTCGAGCAGGTCGTCGAGCGCCGACGGGTCGCCGACCGGGTGGTTCGCGGTGAACGCCTGGGTGGCGTCGTACGTCGTGATCTGCAGGTGACGACCGGCCTTGAGGTCGACGTAGCGGATCTCGGCGCGACGCCATTGCGGCGTGGTGCCACGCTGCTTGCCCGACGCGACCGCCTTGACCAGCTGATCGGGATCGAGGATCACCGACCGCATCCGGTTCAACGTCCGCAGCAGCGGCTCCGACTCCCTGCTCAACTCAACACCCCGGCGACGACGACCAGCAGCAGCAGGGCGACCAGCGCTCCGGGAATGATCAATCGGCGGTAACGCGGGTTCACCGCTTCAGTCTAGGCGCGGCCGGGCGCCAACACCCATCCACGACCGCAGCCGTCCAGCCGGCACGTACGTCGCGGTCGCGTGTAACACGTCGTTCGTAGGTCTATCCGGTCGTTATAAAAGGCGAGTAGACCTACGAACAGCGTGTTACACCGACGACGACCAGCCCCGCCGACGCCTCAGACCCGCGAGGCGAAGAGCTCGGCGAGGTGCATGGTCGGCACCGAGGCGAGGTCGTCGAGCTGTACGCGGCACGACATCCCGTCGGCCAGGACGACCGCGTCGGGGTGGGATCGGACGGCGGGCAGCAGATACGTCTCCGCGACCGCCACCGACACCTCGTAGTGGCCCTCCTCGACCCCGAAGTTGCCGGCGAGGCCACAGCAGCCGGAGACCTTGGTGACCTTCGCACCGGCCTGGGTCAGCAGCGCCTCGTCGTCGACCCAGCCCAGGACGGCGTGCTGGTGGCAGTGCGGCTGCGCGACCACCTCGACGCCGGTCAGGTCGGGCAGCGACACCCGACCTTCGCCCACCAGCCGCTTCACCAACTCGGCGAAGGTAAGCATCCCGTCACGTACGACCTCAGCCTCGGGCAGCGCCGAGAGCTCCACCGAGTCCGACCGCAGCGTCGCGGTGCACGACGGCTCCAGGCCGACGACCGGCACCCCTGAGGAGACATAGGGAGCCAGCGTACGAACCGTCTTCTCCATGATCTTCCGGGCGTCGTCGAGCTGGCCGGTGGTGATCCAGGTGAGCCCGCAGCAGGCCTTCTCGCCGATCACGCGCACGGTCAGGCCCTGGGACTCCAGCCACTTGATCGCACCATGACCCGACTGCGCGAAGAAGTGATCGGTGAACGAGTCGGCCCAGATCCACACGTCCGGAGCCTCCGGAAGCGTCGCGGTCGGCGCCGACCGCTTCAGCGTCTTCGGCGCGAACGCCGGGATCGAGCGCCGCTGGTCGATGCCGGCGGTCTTCTTGGCGATCTTGGCCAGCGGCGAGAACTTCAGCGACGCGTTGGCCATCTGAGTGAACGGCGCCGCGAGCCGCGCCCACTTCGGCAGCTGCCCGAGAAGAGCGTGCGAGCGCGGCCGCCGCTCCCCGAGGACGTCGTGCTTCTGGTGGAGCGCCTCGGACTTGTACGTCGCCATGTCGATGCCCGTGGGACAGTCGGACGCGCACCCCTTGCAGGCCAGGCACAGGTCGAGTGCCTCTCCCACCGCAGGGTCGCCGAGCCCACCGACGAGCGACCCGTCGAGCGCCTCCTGCAGCACACGCGCACGCCCACGAGTGGAGTCCTTCTCCTCGCGGGTGGCGAGGTAGGAGGGGCACATGACCCCGGCAGTCTTCGGGGCGACGCACTTGCCGACGCCGGTGCAGCGGTGCACGGCAGCACCCAGGTCGCCGGAGTCGTGGATCAGCCGCAGTCCGGTCCGCGGGAGGGCACGTGGCCGCACCGGACGCAGATCGTCGGTGATCGACGCAGGCCGCACGATGTTGCCCGGGTTGAGCAGGTCCGAGGGGTCACAGATGCCCTTGACCTGCTCGAAGAGATCGATCGAGGTCGAGTCGTACATGATCGGCAGCAGCTCCGAGCGGACCCGGCCGTCGCCGTGCTCTCCCGAAAGCGAGCCGCCGTAGGTCACCAGCCTGGTCGCGCACGCCGTCATGAACTCCCGGAACACCTGCGCCGACTCCGGCGCGTCCGGCGCGAAGGGGAAGTCGATGCGGCAGTGGATGCAGCCATCGCCGAAGTGACCGTAGGGGTAGCCGTGCAGACCGAACGACTCCAAGATCTCCTCGAAGTCCCGCAGCCACGCTCCGAGATGCTCCGGCGGGACGGCCGCGTCCTCCCAGCCCGAGTGGGCGGGCGTCGGCAGGGAGACCCCGGCCAGCCCGGCACCGTCCTCGCGGATCCGCCACAGCGCGGCCGCTTCGAGAGGATCGACGACGACCCGCGACTCGAGCGCCCCCGAGGCCGCAGCGATACGTTGCACCAGGTCAGGCGCATCCTGACCGGCGACCTCGACCATCAGCCAGCCGGCTCCCTTGGGGAGATCTGGCACCGAGCGACCCTTGGCGCGCACCAGGTCGGCGATCCGCGCGTCCATCCCCTCGCAGGCGATCAACCGCCCCGGCACCACCGCCAGCAGAGCGGGCACCGCGTCGGCCGCCTCCGCCATGGTCGGATAGCCGAGCACCAGCAGCAGCCGCCCGGGAGAGTCCTCGACGAGCCGCACCGTCGTCTCCAGGATGGTCGCCAGCGTGCCCTCGGACCCGGCCAGGAACCGGTCGACCCGGCCGCCCCGCTCCGGCAGCAGGTGCTCGAGCGAGTAGCCCGAGACCTGGCGCCCGAAACGACCGAACTCGGTCCGTACGTGCCCGAGGTTGGCGCCGACCAGCGCCTGCAGCCGCTCCGCCGTCTCGCCGGCCGACACACCCTCGGCATAGACGGCCTGCTCGCCGTTGCCGAAGAGCACGGTCAGCGCCTCGATGTTGTCGACGGTCCGGCCGTAGCCCAGGGCGCGGTTGCCGCAGGCGTTGTTGCCGATCATCCCGCCGATGGTGCAGCGGGTGTGCGTGGACGGGTCGGGCCCGAAGCGCAGCCCGTGCGGCGCCGCCGCCCGCTGCAGGTCGGCGTGGACGACGCCCGGATCGATCCGCGCGGTCCGCGCCTCGGGGTCGATCTCGTAGATGGTGCGCAGGTCCCGCGTGTCCACGACGATGCCGGTCCCGACAGCGTTGCCGGCGATCGAGGTGCCCGCGCCGCGCATCGTCACCGGAGCTCCCACGGAGCGCGCCACCGAGTGAACCCCGAGCAGCTCGTCGCGTGACTGCGGCCGCACCACGACCGAGGGCACGACCCGGTAGAGGCTCGCGTCGCTGGAGTAGAGCGCCCGGGCCAGCGGCGAGTCGTCGACCCGGCTGATCCCCTGGTTGCGCAGCTCATTCGCCAGATCCGAGGCAGTCGCATTCACGCGCTCATTGTCACAGACCGTCGCGTCGTCGCCGCCCGATGCCCACGGCGGGCGACCAGAACCCGCACCCGTCTCATTGGTCGATACGACCTCTCATACGATGGGACGACCCGCGAGAGGCGGGCCCCCTCACACCTCGGAGAGAGACCAATGTCCGACACCACCACCCCGGCAAACCCACGCTCACGCGTGCTCGTCGCCAGTCTCGTCGGGACGACGATCGAGTTCTACGACTTCTACGTGTACGCGACCGCAGCCGTCCTCGTCTTCCCCGCTCTCTTCTTCCCAGCCGGGGATCCCACCACCGCCCTCCTGGCAAGCTTCGCCGTCTTCGGCGCCGCGATGGTCGCCCGCCCGATCGGCGCGATCTTCTTCGGCCACCTCGGCGACCGCCTCGGCCGTAAGACGACCCTGGTGATCTCGCTGCTCACCATGGGCATCGCGACCTTCCTGATCGGCACCCTCCCGACGTACGAGACCGTCGGCTGGGTCGCCACCGCGCTGCTCGTGCTGATGCGCCTGGCTCAGGGTTTCGCGCTCGGCGGCGAGTGGAGCGGCGCGGCCCTGGTCGCGACCGAGAACGCGCCGGAGGGCAAGCGCGCCATCTACGGTACGTTCCCGCAACTCGGCGCACCGCTGGGCTTCATCCTCGCCAACGGCCTCTTCCTGGCCATCGCAGCGCTGCTCTCCGCTGAGGGCGCCGACCCGACCAGGCCGTCCGAGGCGTTCCTGGAGTGGGGCTGGCGCGTGCCGTTCCTCTTCTCCGCCGTCATGGTCGTCATCGGCCTGTGGGTCCGGCTGCGCCTGGTCGAGAGCGACGTGTTCACCAAGAGCCAGGACGCCGGCCTGGTCCGCAAGGTCCCGCTCGCCTCGGTCGTGCGCAACCAGGGCAAGCAGCTGGTCCTCGGCACCTTCTTCATGCTGGCGACCTACGTCCTCTTCTACCTGATGACCGCGTTCTCGCTGTCGTTCGGCACCGCCGCCGAGGACCTCGCGGTCCCCGGCCTGGGCTACGGCTACACGACCTTCGTGCTGATGCTGATCTTCGGTGTGGTCTTCTTCGGCATCTTCACCATGGTCTCCGGCCCGCTCGCCGAGAGGTTCGGCCGCCGCCGGCTGCTGATCGTGGTCACGCTCGGGATCATCGTCTTCGGCTTCACCTGGGTGCCTCTGGTCAACGCCGGCAACGTCGGCGTCATGCTCTGGCTCGTCATCGGCTTCTCCCTGATGGGCCTGACCTTCGGTCCGATGGGTGCGCTGCTGCCGGAGCTGTTCCCGACCAGCGTGCGCTACACCGGCTCCGGCGTCTCCTACAACGTCGCCTCGATCCTCGGCGCCGCGGTCGCGCCGTTCATCGCGGTCGCGCTGTGGAAGCAGGCCGACGGTTCCCCCGTCCTGGTCGGCGTCTACCTCTCCGCGATGGCGGTGATCACCCTGATCTCGCTGCTGATCGGCAAGGAGACCAGGGACATCGCGCTCGAGGAGACGCAGGAGTTGGCCAAAGCCTGAGGGCTACCGTGGCGGAGTGACCGTCAGGATCCTCTCCGCCGCAGACGTACGCAGCATCTTCACGCCCCGCCTCGCGCTGGAGTCCCAGCGCGAGGCGTTCACCCGGCTGGGGGCCGGGGAGGCCGTCCAGCCTCCTCGGCTCCTCGTCCCAGGACCGGACGCGTCGGTCTCGTTCTGCTACTCGTCCCGGATCGCCCCCGACGCCCCCGCGGTGAGCAAGTTCGGCAGCGTCAACCCCGCCAACGCCGCCCGCGGCCTCGGCGCCGTGCACTCGGTCATCACGGTCCTCGACCCCGACACCGGCGCACCGCGAGCGATCATCAACGGCGACAGCGTCACCGGCCTGCGCACCTCAGCCGCGACCACCCTCGCCATGCAGCAGGTCGCCCCCGACGCCAGGAGCATCCTCGTCGTCGGCACCGGCGCCCAGGCCCGAGCCCACCTCGACGCCTTCGCAGTGACCCATCCCGACGCCGACCTCCAGATCCACGGCCGCAACCGCGCTGCTGCCGCCCAGATCGCCGAATCCCACGGCGCCACCGCGAAGCACGACCTGGAACCGGCCGTACGCGGCGCCGACATCGTCGTCCTCTGCACCTCGTCGCTCACCCCGGTCATCGAGGACGCCTGGGTAACCGACGGCACCACCGTGGCCAGCGTCGGCTCCTTCGCCCCCGACCGCGTCGAGCTGCCGCCATCGCTTCTGGGACGCTCCACAGTCCTCGTCGACTATCGCCCGTCCGCCGTGACCGACGCCGGCCCGGTCGTCGACGCCATCGCCTCGGGGCTGGTCACGCCCGACCGGACCACCGACCTCGGTGCGCTCCTGACCGGCGCCGACTCGCTCGACCGCGCCTCGGCGGACGTACTCGTCTATCTCTCCGTAGGCGTCGGCGTCCAGGACGCCGCCGCAGCAGAGGTCATCCTGGCCGTCGCCGAGGCGCGCGACGCCGGCACCCAGGCCCACCTCTCCTGACCCCGGACCGCGAGAGGTCAGTTCTCGACCTCTCGGCGTCAAGAATCGACTACTCGGCGTCAGTTTCTGACTTCTCGGCGGCCAGGGCTGCGGTCACCACGTCCAGGAGCGGGAGATCGGCCAGGTCGGCGCGGGTCACCCAACGTACGTCGTCCGTGGTGCCGTCCTGCTCGACCACCCGGGGCTCGGCACCATCGGGAACGGAGGCGGCGAAGATGAGGTGGACGCCGTGGAACTCCTCGTGGCGGCCGTTGGGGGCGGTGCCGACGACATTGACGTCATGGACGTCGAGCAGCTCGCCGACGTCGCAGGTGAGACCGCACTCCTCGGTCACCTCGCGCTCGAGCGCCTTGCGCGGGTGCTCGCCGAAGTCGAGCCCGCCGCCCGGGAGCGTCCACGAACCCGAGTGATACCCCCGCGGCGAGATCCGGGTGAGCAGCACAGCACCGTCGGTGGGCCGGGTGATGAAGGCGTACGCAGCCAGCCGCTGGTTGCGGGTCGGCTCGTGCATGTCGAGGGCATCGGTGACCAGCGGAGACGTCGGGATCTCACCGCTCGTCACCGCCGCCAGCGATATCCAGGCCGCCTCGGCGGTGGAGCCGTCGACCTCCATCGTCTGCGGCTCGGGAGCGTCATGGGGCACCCAGCCGTCGTAGACGATCCGGATGGCGTGGGAGTTGACCCGTCGGCCCAGCCGCCAGGCCTTGGCTTGGTGAACGGAGTAGACCCGCGCGTCGACGCCGATCTCGACCGGAACCCCGGCCTCCTCGTAGACCTCACGCACGACCGCGTCGCGCGGGTCCTCGCCGTGGTCGATGCCACCTCCCGGCAACGTCCACCGCTCGTCCGGCGTGACCTTCTCCGAGAGCCGGCTGAGCAGGATCTCGGGCTCCTTGCCCGCGCCGGCCCGGATGATGACGGCGTACGCCCCCACCCGCTGCACCTTCGGAAGCTTGCGTCGCCGCCCACCGCGGCCCCGGTTTCGCGTCGCCATCAGCTGAACGGGGGTCGGGAGTCGAGAGCCAGCGAGCGGCGACCGGCCCAGCGCCACACCTTGGCGGCCCGGTCGCGGTCCTCGTCGGTGACCAGGTTGCCCATCCACCGCAGGGCCAGCGTCATCAGCCAGTCGGAGCGCATCCCCGCAGGTCCGAGGGTGGACACCAGGCGCGGGTGGGTCGCGATCCCGGCCAGACGGCGGGCGACGGAGAACGCCTCGCCGTAGTGCTCACGCAGGGTCGCCGGCCAGGCGGTGGCCAGATCCTCCCCGGCGACGATTGCGTCGGCGACCATCCGTCCCGTCTCCAGGCCGTAGTCGATCCCCTCACCGTTGAGCGGGTTCACACATCCGGCGGCATCGCCGATCAGCGCCCAGTTGACGCCGGCGACGCCGGAGACCGCACCGCCCATGGGGAGCAGCGCGGACTTCTCCGCCCGCAGCTCGCCCTGGAGCCCGAACTCTTCACGGCACTGCTCGGTGTAGTGCCTCATCAGCGGCTTGATCGCGACGTCCGCGGACCGCTTGGAGGTGGCCAGCGCGCCCGCACCGATGTTCACCTCGCCCGAGCCCAGCGGGAAGATCCAGCCATACCCCGGCAGCGCCGCACCAGACTCGTCACGCAGCTCGAGGTGGGAGGAGATCCACTCGTCATCGGCCTGCTCGGAGGCGATGTAGGCCCGCCCGGCGACGCCGTAGACGGTGTCGCGGTGCCACTCCCGCCCCAGCACCTTGCCGAGCGGCGAGCGCACGCCGTCGGCGACCACGACCGACCGGCAGGCGACCTCGTGGCCGCCCGCGAAGACGACCGCGGCGATCCGCTCGCCGTCCCACCGCACGTCGACCGCGCGTACGCCGTCGACCGCCGTCGCGCCGGACTTGATCGCCACGGTGCGCAGGTGATCGTCGAGCTCGGTGCGCGGCACCGCCGACCCCCACGACGGCAACGTGCCGCCGGGCCAGGGCAGGTGCAGCGTCTGTCCGAACCCGTGCGCCCGCAGGCCCTTCGAGACCGGGTGCGCACGCAGCCAGTCCTCCAGTCCGAGCCGGACCAGCTCGTGGGTCGCGCGCGGAGTCAGCCCGTCGCCGCAGGTCTTGTCACGCGGGAAGACGGCCGCGTCGGTCAGCAGGACATCGACCCCTGCGCGCGCCAGCCAGGCCGCCGCGGCCGAGCCCGCGGGCCCTGCCCCCACGACGAGCACGTCAGCTGATTGCGGAAGGGACGAGGTCATGCGCATATCTTCCCAGAACCGGCCAACGGACCGCGAAAGAACCCTCACCTCAGCCCGAACCGACCCCCTGCTAGGTTATTGCAAGTTCTTCGCATTAGATCTTTGCAGCGAGCTCGGAAGGCCCCCACGTGCACGACCCTCTCGGCGTACACCGCCGTCGCCGGCGCGCGACCATCTGGCTCCTGGGGCTCCTCGCCGCCACCGTGGCGACGATCGTCGTCGCGGTCGGTCTCGGCGCTGCGTACGTCAGCCCGGGGACGGTCGCCCAGATCCTCGGCCACCACCTCCTCGGCCTCCCCGAGGCCGGCTGGAAGGCCACCGAGGAGGCGATCGTGTGGAAGGTACGCCTCCCCCGTGTGCTCCTCGGCGCCCTGGTCGGCGCCGGCCTGGCCATCACCGGCATGGCGCTGCAGGCGATGGTCCGCAACATGCTCGCCGACCCCTACCTGCTCGGGATCAACTCCGGCGCCTCCAGCGGCGCCGCGGCGGCGATCCTCTTCGGCGCCGGCACCGGCCTGGGGGCGTACGCCCTGCCGGGCTCCGCGTTCGTCGGCGCCCTGGCGGCGTCCTTCCTGGTGTTCGCCCTCGCGCGCAGCGGCGGCCGGGTCACCTCGCTGCGCCTGCTGCTCTCCGGTGTCGCGGTCGGCTACCTGCTCTACGGCCTGACCAGCTTCCTGATCTTCGCCTCGGGGTCGGCCGAGGGTGCGCGGTCGGTGATGTTCTGGCTGCTCGGCTCCCTCGGCCTGGCCCAGTGGAACGGCCTGCTCGCCGTGGTGGCGATCGCCGTGCTCGCCACCACGCTCCTGCTGACCCTGTCCGGCCGCGGCCTCGACGCGCTGGCGATCGGTGACGAGACCGCCCACACCCTCGGCATCTCTCCCGACCGCTTCCGCACCCTGCTTCTGATCGTCGTGGCGCTGACCGTCGGCGTGGTCGTCTCGGCCGCCGGCAGCATCGGCTTCGTCGGCCTGGTCGTGCCGCACCTGGCCCGTCGCGCCGTCGGCTCCGCCCACGCCGTGGCCATCCCGGCGGCCGCGCTCATGGGCGCAATCCTGCTGGTCTGGGCCGACGTGCTCGCCCGCGTCCTCCTCCAGCCCCAGGAGATCCCGATCGGGATCGTCACCGCGCTCCTGGGCGCCCCGTTCCTCATCGTCCTGATCCGGCGCTTCTCGGCGCGCGACGTCTGACCATCACCCCATCACCAGGAGCTCCGACATGATCCGTCCCATGATCGCCACCGCCGCGCTCTTGCTGGCCACGACGACCGCGTGCGGCGCCGACGCAGACGCCGCTGGCGACGAGGCCCCCGCCGAAGGGTTCCCGGTCACCATCGACAACTGCGGCGCCGAGGTCAGCCTCGATGCCCCGCCGGAGCGCGTCGTGATGCTGAAGAGCGCCGCGGTGCCCTACCTGCACGCTCTCGGCGTGATGGACCGGGTCGTGGCCCGGGCCGGTGACTACCCGGCCGACTACTACGACACCGAGACCCGGACCGAGCTCGACGACATCCCGCTGCTCACCGACGAGATGGACACCAGCGGTCATCTGCAGATCTCCAAGGAGGTCGTGATCGGCGAGGAGCCCGACCTGGTCCTCGGCGAGGTCGACAACCTGTCCCGAGACACCCTCGACGCCGTCGACATCGACCTTCTCGAGGAGCCGGCGATGTGCCCTGAGGGCGTCGCAGACCCCGGCTTCGACGACGTCTACAGCCAGCTGGAGACCTACGGCAAGGTCTTCGACCGCGAGGACGAAGCCGCCAAGGCCGTGGCTGACCTGCGTGAACGCGTCACCGAGCTGGAGGCGAAGAAGGTCGGCGAAGGACGCACGGCGGCGGTCCTCTATCCCACCGTCGGCGGCGGCGTGACCTACGCATACGGGACCAGGTCGATGGCCCACCCGCAGCTGGAGGCGGCCGGCTTCGAGGACGTCTTCGCCGACGTCGACGAGCGCGTCTTCGAGGTCTCGACCGAGGATCTCCTCGAGCGCGACCCCGACGTGATCATCCTGCTCCACAACACCGGCGACCCGAAAAAGGTCGAGGAGTCGGTCACCCGGCTCGCCGGCGCCGAGGATCTCAACGCGGTCAAGAACGGCGACGTGATGGCGCAGCTGTTCAACTTCACCGAGCCTCCCTCGGCGCTCTCGGTCGACGGCCTGGAGCGGATCATCGAGAGGTTCGACCAGTGATCGAGGCCGGTGGCCTGTCCTGGACGTACGGCACCACGACCATCCTCGAGGACGTCGACGTCGCCTCCCACGAGGGTCGGGTCCTCGGCCTGATCGGGCCCAACGGCAGCGGCAAGACCACCCTGCTCCGGCTGCTCTACGGGGCGCTACGCGGCAGCGGCACCGTCGAGATCGACGGCGACGAGCTCACTGGGCTCCCCGCGAAGGAGGTCGCCCGCCGGCTGGCCGTCGTCGTCCAGGAGTCCGGCACCGCCGACCCAAATTTTTCGGGCGCCCTGACCGCCGGCGAGATGGTGCTGCTGGGACGTACGCCGCACCTGTCCGCCTTCGCCAGGGCCGGCGGGCACGACCTGGAGATCGCCGCGGAGTGCCTCGAGCGCGTCGGCGGGACCCACCTCGGTCCACGCTCCTTCGCCGCGCTCTCCGGTGGTGAACGGCAGCGGGTGCTCATCGCCCGGGCGCTGGCCCAGGAGGCGACCCATCTGCTCCTCGACGAGCCGACCAACCACCTCGACATCCGCTACCAGCACGAGATCCTCGCCCTGGTGCGCAAGCTCCGCGCTCCGCGCGGTTACTCCCTCGCTCGGCACGAGCGGACGAGCAAGCTCGCCGATCGACCTCGCTCCGGTCGTCTGGGGACGACGGCGATCGTCGTGCTCCACGACCTCAACCTGGCGGCCCGCTACTGCGACGACCTGGTGCTGCTCGACCGGCGCGGCGTCGCCGCCCGCGGCACGGTCGACGAGGTGCTTCGCCCCGAGATCCTGGAGCCGGTCTACGGCATCGGCGTCGAGCGGCTCGAGCTGCGCGAGGAGATCCACCTCCTCTTCCACCCGTTGGGCTGAGCTCACACCTCCGGCTCGGCCTCGACCCTGGTCTCCGGAGCGGTCTCGTCGTCCGGGTCGACACCGGGAAGGTGCGCCTCCCAGAGCTCGACGTCCATCACGTAGAGCCGCAACGACGCCTCCCCGCGCAGCTGCTCGGGCCGAAACGCCCGGGCCGTTCCGATCAGCCGGCGGAACGCCACCTGGCAGCGCTTCTCGAGCTCGAAGTCGGGCACCTGGCGTGCCATCCCGGTGACGTACGCCGCGCTCGCCCCGGAGCACGGCGGCACCGAGGAGTCGAAGATGACCCCGGCCACGCGCGGGTCGCGGAGGATGTTGCGGGAGTGCTGGGCGTCAGGCGCCGAGACCCAGTAGAGGGCCCGGTAGCCGTCGTGCGAGAAGTAGACCGGCGACGTACGCGGCCGCCCGTCGGGATCCGAGGTCGCCAGCACCAGGTAGGCGACGTCGTCGACGATTCCACGGACGTGTCTGTCCAGATCAGCTGCCATACCCCTGAGGGTAAACGAGTTCGTCCGCGGTGCGCGCGGTCAATCTCGCTCAGCCTCGTTCATGCCGCCAGGATCCCGCGGACGGATGGCCGCTAGTGGAACGCGCGATGAGACAGGAGCGACACGTTCTTGTCCGCACACCCGGTCGTTTCGTGACGAACGAACTGGGAGTCGTAGGAGTCCGGCACGTAGACCCGGAACCCGTCCACCTTGGTCGGCTTGCACTTCGAGGCCGGATAGTTCTCGGCCGTGGACTCCGCGACCGTGCTGACCGCCACCTGGCCGGGCTTCATGATCACCGTGCGCCACGAGCCCTTGCGGACCGCTGGCGCACCGATCTGGGTGCCGTCGTCGCCACCGACGTACGAGAGTCCACCGAAGCCACCCAGGGCACAGGCATGGTCGGAGACGTTGGTCAGCGTGATCTCGCCGAACCGCGACCCCGCACCCGCGTCGGTCGCACGATAGCCGGCCTTCAGATCGGCGTTGGTGCACTTCGGGGTCGACGGGTCTGCCTCCGCAGGCTCAGAAGAGGAAGATGACTCAGTCCTCACCGGCGAACCCCCCGTGGTCGCCGGTGAGGACTGAGACGGGGACGGTGAGCTGCTCGCCCGGGTGGGATCCACGGTCCCGGAGGCAGATGGTGACGAGCCGACCGCCCCATCGTTCGTCGACGCGCAACCTCCCGCCGCGAGCACGCCGAGGATCCCGAGACCGACCATCATCAGCCGCATGCGCCGCATCGTCGCTCCTCGAGTAGCAGACAACTCATCGTCCCACCCCTGAGACGCGTGGCCCGGCCGGTTCGTTGCGTCCGATCTCGAGAAATCTCAGCCTCTGCTGTCGTACGACGTTCTGCCTCTCGACGCGACAAGGCCCCGCCAGGCAAGCCTGGCGGGGCCTTGTCTTGCTCGGTCTGGTTCCTTCAACCAGTCCTGCGGGCTTCGCCCTTAGGACTGGTAGGAACCAAAGTCGAAGTCGTCCAGCGCGACGGCCTGGCCGCCGGTGTTGCCGAACTCGTAGTCGTAGTTGTCGTAACCGGTGACGGAGTACGCCGCGGCGCGAGCCTCGTCGGTCGGCTCGACCTTGATGTTGCGGTAGCGCTCCAGGCCGGTGCCGGCCGGGATGAGCTTACCGATGATGACGTTCTCCTTCAGACCGCGCAGCGAGTCGGAGCGGCCGTTGATGGCAGCGTCGGTGAGGACGCGGGTGGTCTCCTGGAAGGAGGCCGCCGACAGCCAGGACTCCGTAGCGAGCGAGGCCTTGGTGATACCCATCAGCTCCGGACGACCCGAGGCCGGCTTGCCGCCCTCGGAGACCACGCGCCGGTTCTCCGACTCGAAGTCGATACGGTCGGCCAGGTCGGACGGCAGCAGGTTGGTGTCACCCGACTCGAGCACCGTGATCCGGCGCAGCATCTGCCGCACGATGATCTCGATGTGCTTGTCGTGGATGGACACACCCTGGGACCGGTAGACCTGCTGGACCTCGTCGACGAGGTGCTGCTGCGTCTTGCGGACACCGAGGATACGGAGGACCTCCTTGGGGTCCGGCGTACCGACGGTCAGCGGCGAGCCGACCTCGACGTGGTCGCCGTCGCCGACCCGCAGACGCGAGCGACGCGAGACCACGTACTCCATGACCTCGGAGCCGTCGTCGGGAGTGACCAGGACCTTGCGGGCCTTGTCGGTCTCCTCGATCTCGATGCGACCGGCGACCTCGGAGATCGGCGTGACGCCCTTCGGCGTACGCGCCTCGAAGAGCTCGACGACACGCGGCAGACCCTGCGTGATGTCGTCGGCCGAGGCCACACCACCGGTGTGGAACGTACGCATGGTCAGCTGGGTGCCGGGCTCACCGATGGACTGGGCGGCGATGATGCCGACCGCCTCACCGATGTCGACGAGCTTGCCGGTGGCCAGCGAGCGGCCGTAGCACTTGGCACACGTACCGGTGCGAGCCTCACAGGTGAGGACCGAACGGACCTTGACCTCGGTGATGCCGGCGCGAACCAGCTCCTCGATCTTGACGTCGCCCAGGTCCTCGCCGGCGACCGCGAGAACCTCGCCGGTCGACGGGTGCTCGATGTCGACGGCAGCCGTGCGAGCGTACGCAGCGGTCTCGGCGTTGTCGTCCTTGACGACGACGCCGGCCGCCTCGACGCCGATGACCTTGGGCAGACCGCGCTCGGTGCCGCAGTCGTCCTCACGGATGATGACGTCCTGCGAGACATCCACCAGACGACGGGTCAGGTAACCCGAGTCGGCGGTACGCAGCGCGGTGTCGGCCAGACCCTTACGAGCACCGTGGGTGGAGATGAAGTACTCCAGGACGGAGAGACCCTCGCGGAAGTTCGACTTGATCGGCCGCGGGATGATCTCGCCCTTCGGGTTGGCCACCAGGCCTCGCATGGCGCCGACCTGGCGGATCTGGTTGAAGTTACCCGAAGCACCCGAGGTGACCTGCATGAAGATCGGGTTCTTCTTGTCGAACGCCGCCTCCATGGCAGCACCGACGACCTTGGCGGCCTCGGTCCAGATCTCGACGAGCTCCTGACGGCGCTCCTCGTCGGTGACCAGACCACGCTCGAACTGCTTCTGCACCTTGGCAGCCTGCGTCTCGAACGTCTCCAGGATCTCGGCCTTGTTCGGCGGCGTGGTGACGTCGTCGATGGAGACCGTGACACCCGAACGGGTGGCCCAGTGGAAGCCGTTGTCCTTGAGCGCGTCCAGCGACGCGGCGACCTCGACCTTGGTGTAGCGCTCGGCCAGGTCGTTGATGATCGCGCCGAGCTGCTTCTTACCGACCTCGTAGTTCACGAAGGGGTAGTCGGCGGGGAGGGTGTCGTTGAAGATCACCCGGCCCAGCGTGGTCTCGAGAACGAGCGGGTTGCCTTCGGTCCAGCCCTCCGGCACGTCGTAGCCGATCGGCGGGACGATGTCGTCGAGACGGATCTTGATCTTCGACTGCAGCGTGATCTCGAGGTGGTCGAAGGCCATGATGGCCTCGGCCGGCGACGAGAACGCACGACCCGCACCGACCTCGTCCTCGCGGTCCGAGGTGATGAAGTAGAGACCGATGATCATGTCCTGGGTCGGCATGGTGACCGGGCGACCGTCGGACGGCTTGAGGATGTTGTTGGTCGAGAGCATCAGGATGCGAGCCTCGGCCTGGGCCTCCGCCGACAGCGGCAGGTGGACAGCCATCTGGTCGCCGTCGAAGTCCGCGTTGAACGCCGTGCAGACCAGCGGGTGCAGCTGGATGGCCTTGCCCTCGATCAGCTGGGGCTCGAAGGCCTGGATGCCGAGGCGGTGCAGGGTCGGCGCACGGTTCAGCAGAACCGGGTGCTCGGTGATGACCTCTTCGAGGACGTCCCACACGACCGGGCGGGCCCGCTCGACCATCCGCTTGGCGGACTTGATGTTCTGAGCGTGGCTCAGGTCCACCAGGCGCTTCATCACGAACGGCTTGAACAGCTCCAGGGCCATCTGCTTGGGCAGACCGCACTGGTGCAGCTTGAGCTGCGGACCCGACACGATGACCGAACGGCCGGAGTAGTCGACGCGCTTACCGAGCAGGTTCTGACGGAAACGACCCTGCTTGCCCTTGAGCATGTCGGAGAGCGACTTCAGCGGGCGGTTGCCCGGCCCGGTGACCGGGCGGCCACGACGACCGTTGTCGAACAGCGAGTCGACGGCCTCCTGCAGCATCCGCTTCTCGTTGTTCACGATGATCTCGGGGGCACCGAGGTCGAGGAGACGCTTGAGGCGGTTGTTGCGGTTGATCACACGACGGTAGAGGTCGTTGAGGTCGGAGGTCGCGAAGCGGCCACCGTCGAGCTGCACCATCGGGCGCAGGTCCGGCGGGATGACCGGGACGGCGTCGAGCACCATGCCAGTCGGCTGGTTGCCGGTCTTGCGGAAGGCGTCGACGACCTTGAGGCGCTTGAGCGCACGGACCTTGCGCTGACCCTTGCCGGTGGCGATGGTCTCGCGCAGGTTCTCGACCTCGGCCTCGATGTCGAAGTCCTCGAGACGCTTCTGGATCGCCGTGGCGCCCATGTGGCCCTCGAAGTACTTCCCGAACCAGGTCTTCATCTCACGGTAGAGCAGCTCGTCGCCCATGAGGTCCTGGACCTTCAGGTTCTTGAAGGTGTCCCAGACCTCGTCGAGACGGTTGACCTCACGCTCGGTGCGGTCGCGCAGCTGCTTCATCTCGCGCTCGGCGCCGTCCTTGACCTTGCGCTTGACGTCGGACTTGGCGCCCTCAGCCTCGAGCGCGGCCAGGTCGGTCTCGAGCTTCTTGGCGCGGTCGTTGATCGCCACGTCGAGTCGGCTGGTGAGCATCTTGCGCTGCTGGTCGACCTTGGCCTCGAGCGAGGACAGGTCGCGGTGACGCGCGTCCTCGTCGACCGAGGTGATCATGTACGCGGCGAAGTAGATGACCTTCTCCAGGTCCTTCGGCGCGAGGTCGAGCAGGTAGCCCAGCCGCGACGGAACGCCCTTGAAGTACCAGATGTGGGTCACCGGAGCGGCGAGCTCGATGTGGCCCATCCGCTCGCGGCGTACCTTCGAGCGGGTGACCTCGACGCCACAGCGCTCGCAGATGATGCCCTTGAAGCGCACGCGCTTGTACTTACCGCAGTAGCACTCCCAGTCCCGGGTGGGACCGAAGATCTTCTCGCAGAAGAGGCCGTCACGCTCGGGCTTGAGCGTGCGGTAGTTGATGGTCTCAGGCTTCTTGACCTCGCCATGGCTCCACGCGCGGATCTCGTCCGCGGTGGCCAGGCCGATCTTGAGCTGATCGAAGAAGTTGACGTCGAGCACGATGGCTTCCAGTTCCTTCGTTAGTTCTTGGAAAGTTCAAAGGGGACTGAGGGAGGGAGGTACGCCGAGGCGTACCTCCCGCTCGTCAGACTTCCTCTACGGAAGAGGGCTCGCGGCGAGACAGGTCGATGCCGAGCTCCTCGGCGGCGCGGAAGACGTCCTCCTCCGCGTCACGGAGCTCGATCGCCGAACCGTCCTGGCTCAGGACCTCGACGTTCAGGCACAGCGACTGCATCTCCTTGACGAGAACCTTGAACGACTCCGGGATACCCGAGTCGGGGATGTTCTCGCCCTTGACGATCGCCTCGTACACCTTCACACGGCCGGGCACGTCGTCGGACTTGATGGTGAGGAGCTCCTGCAGGGCGTAGGCGGCGCCGTACGCCTCCATCGCCCAGACCTCCATCTCACCGAAGCGCTGGCCACCGAACTGGGCCTTACCGCCGAGCGGCTGCTGGGTGATCATCGAGTACGGACCGGTCGAACGCGCGTGGATCTTGTCGTCGACCAGGTGGTGCAGCTTGAGGATGTACATGTAGCCCACGGCCACCGGCTCCGGGAACGGCTCGCCGGAGCGGCCGTCGAAGAGGCGGGCCTTGCCGTCGGTGCCGACCACACGCCGACCGTCCCGGTTGGGGAGGGTCGCGCTGAGCAGACCGGTGATCTCGTCCTCACGCGCACCGTCGAAGACCGGGGTGGCCACCTTGGTGCCCGGGTCGGCCTTGTCGGCGTGGATCTTGATCAGGCGCTGCTTCCAGGCGCTGTCCTCGGGGTCCTCGGAGAGGTTGAGGTCCCAACCCTGCTTGGCGAGCCAGCCGAGGTGGAGCTCCAGGACCTGTCCGATGTTCATACGACGCGGGACACCGAGCGGGTTGAGCAGGACGTCGACCGGGGTGCCGTCCTCCATGAACGGCATGTCCTCGACCGGCAGGATCTTCGCGATGACGCCCTTGTTGCCGTGACGGCCGGCGAGCTTGTCACCCACGGAGATCTTGCGCTTCTGCGCCACGTAGACCCGAACCAGCTGGTTCACGCCCGGGGGCAGCTCGTCGCCCTCCTCACGGTCGAAGACGCGGACACCGATGACGGTGCCCTCCTCGCCGTGCGGAACCTTCATCGAGGTGTCGCGGACCTCGCGCGCCTTCTCACCGAAGATCGCGCGGAGCAGACGCTCCTCCGGGGTCAGCTCGGTCTCGCCCTTCGGAGTGACCTTGCCGACCAGGATGTCACCGGTGGTGACCTCGGCGCCGATGCGGATGATGCCGCGCTCGTCGAGGTCGGCCAGCATCTCCTCGGAGACGTTCGGGATGTCCCGGGTGATCTCCTCCGGACCCAGCTTGGTGTCGCGGGCGTCGACCTCGTGCTCCTCGATGTGGATCGAGGTGAGGTAGTCCTGCTGCACCAGACGCTGGGAGAGGATGATCGCGTCCTCGTAGTTGTGGCCCTGCCACGACTGGAAGGCGACCAGGAGGTTGGCACCCAGCGCCATCTCGGCACCCTGGGTCGCCGGACCGTCGGCCAGCGGGGAGCCGACCTCGACCCGGGCGCCCTCGTCGACCAGCGGCTGCTGGTTGACGCAGTTGCCCTGGTTGGAGCGCTCGAACTTCGCCAGCTTGTAGCTGGTGTAGGTGCCGTCGTCGTTGAGGGTCTCGATCAGGTCGGAGGAGACCTCCTTGACCACACCGGCCTTCTTCGCGACGAGCACGTCACCGGCGTCGACAGCCGCGCGGTACTCGATGCCCGTGCCGACCAGCGGCGAGTCGCTGCGAACCAGCGGCACCGCCTGACGCTGCATGTTGGCGCCCATGAGCGCACGGTTGGCGTCGTCGTGCTCGAGGAACGGGATCAGTGCGGTCGCGACCGACACCATCTGGCGCGGCGAGACGTCGATGTAGTCGACCTCGTCGGCCAGGAGCTCGGAGACCTCACCGTCGCGCTGGCGGACCAGCACGCGCTCGGTCGCGAACTTCATGTTCTCGTCGACGGCCGCGTTGGCCTGCGCGATGACGTAGCGGTCCTCGTCGTCGGCGGTCAGGTAGTCGATCTTGTCGGTGACGACGCCGTTCTCGACCTTGCGGTAGGGCGTCTCGACGAAGCCGAACGGGTTGATCCGGCCGAAGGAGGCCAGCGAACCGATCAGACCGATGTTGGGACCTTCAGGGGTCTCGATCGGACACATCCGGCCGTAGTGCGACGGGTGGACGTCTCGGACCTCCATGCCGGCGCGGTCACGGGAGAGACCACCCGGGCCCAGAGCAGACAGACGCCGCTTGTGCGTCAGACCGGCGAGCGGGTTGTTCTGGTCCATGAACTGCGAGAGCTGCGAGGTGCCGAAGAACTCCTTCAGCGCAGCGACCACGGGACGGATGTTGATCAGGGACTGCGGCGTGATCGCCTCGACGTCCTGGGTCGTCATCCGCTCACGCACGACGCGCTCCATACGAGCGAGGCCGGTGCGCAGCTGGTTCTGGATCAGCTCGCCGACCGTACGCATCCGGCGGTTGCCGAAGTGGTCGATGTCGTCAGCGGCAACGTCGGTGACACCGGCCGGCATCTCGAGCTGCGCACGCCCGTCGTGCAGCGCCACGATGTACTTGATCGTCGCGACGATGTCGTCGACGGTCAGCGTCTGCTGGTCGAAGGCCTCGGTCAGACCGAGCTTCTTGTTGACCTTGTAGCGACCGACCTTGGCGGTGTCGTAGCGCTTCGGGTTGAAGTAGTAGTTGTTCAGCAGCGTCTGCGCGGCCTCACGCGTCGGGGGCTCGCCCGGGCGCAGCTTGCGGTAGATGTCGAGCAGCGCGTCGTCCTGAGCGGTGGTGCTGTCCTTCTCCAGGGTCAGCATCATCGACTCGTACTCGCCGAACTCCTCGCGGATCTGCTCGTTGGTCCAACCGAGGGCCTTGAGCAGCACGGTGACGTTCTGCTTGCGCTTGCGGTCGAGGCGGACGCCGACCAGGTCGCGCTTGTCGATCTCGAACTCGAGCCAGGCACCGCGGCTCGGGATCAGCTTGGCGGTGTAGATGTCCTTGTCGGACGTCTTGTCAGCGGTGCGCTCGAAGTAGACGCCCGGGGACCGGACGAGCTGCGAGACGACGACGCGCTCGGTGCCGTTGATGACGAAGGTGCCCTGTTCGGTCATGAGCGGGAAGTCACCCATGAAGACCGTCTGGCCCTTGATCTCACCAGTGTCGTTGTTGGTGAACTCCGCCGAGACATAGAGAGGCGCGGAGTAGGTGAAGTCCTTCTCCTTGCACTCCTCGACGGTGTACTTGGGGTCGTAGAAGACAGGGCTCTCGAACGAGAGGGACATCGTCTCCGAGAAGTCCTCGATCGGGGAGATCTCCTCGAAGATCTCCTGCAGACCGGACTTGTGAGACACGTCCTCACCCGCTGCTTCGCGGGCGGCGACCTGCTCCTGCCAGCGCTCGTTACCGATCAACCAGTCGAAGCTGTCGGTCTGGAGGGCGAGGAGCTTGGGAAGCTCGAGAGGCTCTGAGATCTTTGCGAAAGAGATGCGGCGAGGGGTGGAGTCACCCGACGAGGTGCGCGCGGCCAAGAGGAATCCTTCGACAAGGTTCGCAGGTGGATTCGCAGCACGCCGACCACCGAACAGCCACCGGGCAGGCTGAGGGGCATATGAAGGCATGCGCAAAGCGCCATCGTACGCTATAAAAGCGCACTTCACAACACCGGGCCCAGTTAATAGTCCGGCGTACCTTCATTCACACCTATGTCGCCCGAGCGTCGGCGTTGGTGGTGCACTGCCTTGTCGAGCATCGCGGATGATCATGCGCCCCATCGGCACCCTGGGTCAAGCGTTCGAGCCAATCGGTCCGCCTCCCGGGAAATTGTTCCAATCACTTGACAGGTAGCGCAGAGCAACGGCTGGCCGGCCCCGATGAGGGCGCGGCGGCGCGCTAGTCCTTGCTAGGACGCGTCTCGACCTTGTCCACCAGCCACTCGTCGTCGACCTTGGCCATCGTGAGCATCGCGTACTCCTGGTAGCCGATCGGGGTGCTCCGCTGGGCATTGGTGACCTGGCGGTCGACCAGCACCAGAACCTGCACGGTCTCCTCGGAGACTCGGATGACGCCGGCGTCCACCGGCGGGAGCGTCTTCACCACGGTCTTCGTCTTGGGGACGTTGTCGACGAGCACGGCGAAGAGACGGTCGTAGTCCTCGCGGTAGTCCTTCGTCATCACCTCATGAGCCTTGCTCTTCGACTCGTCCATCGTGCTGTGGTCGTAGGAGAGCAGCGGGACGACGGCCTTCTTCGCCGCCTCGAGCGCTTCGCCGCCCTGCTCCTCGACCAGGAGCTTGTGGTTGCGGGAGATCTCCTTGCCGACGGCGCCCTCGACCGTGCTGGTGGTGACGTTGTTGTTGGAGACGGTCACGACCTTCTCCTGTGCGAAGAAGATCACGCCGGCAGCGGCAACCGCGGCCAGGGCCAGGACACCGGCGGCGATCAGCCCCCACGCCGGGAGCACCGGCAGCGTACGGCCGGCGGACTCCTTCACGTCAGCGTCGGTGTCGGCGTCAGGCTCCGGAGCGTCGTGTACGTCGGCGATCGCCCCGGCCTCGACTGCTGAGGCCCCTGTGGCAACCTCGGCGTCATCGACGGTGTCCTCCTCGACCGCGCCTTCGTCGGCCACAGCTTCCTCGCGAGCGGCCAGCTCGGCGTCGTACGCGGCCCGCTTCTCCTCGTCCAGCAGGACGGCGGCGGCTTCGTTGAGGGTGCGGAAACGACGGTCGGTCGGGTCCAGATCCGCGATCGCGGCCTTCCACGCAGCGCGGATCTCGTCGGTGGCGGCGTCGGGCTCGACGTCGAGCAGGTCGTACCAGGTGGGCTCGCTCATGGGGTCACCCCTTCGCTGGGCTCCGTGGTGGGAGCCTCCTCGGCCGGGTACCAGTCGTCGACCAGCCACTTCCCGTTCTGCTTCACGAGCTCCACCTCGGTCCGGGCGAGCTGGCGTGCCGCCTCGACGCGCTCCTCGGATCCCTCGGACTTCGGGTAGCTGATCGCGAGCTCCGCCACGACCAGCACGGTCGCGCTGTCTTCGTCGAGACCGGCGACCGCGGTGCTGTGCACCTCGCTGGAGCGGCCCACGCTCTGCTGGACGACGGTCGCCTCGGCGAAGGCGACGTTGCTCAGGAAGCTCTTCTCGAACTTCGGGGTCAGCAGCTCACCGACCTGCTCGCGATAATCCGGCATCGTCTTCTTGTCGCTGCCGATGTCCTCGGGCCCGTAGGTGTTGACCCGACCGACGAACTTGTCGGCCGCGGCCCTCACCTGCTCCCGCTGGCTCACCACGGACTCTTCGGCTCCGCGGGTCAGCTGCCAGCCGACGTAGCCGACGGCGGCGAGGATGACGGCGACCAGCAGCGCCAGGATGCCCCAGCGGAGCTGGTTGGTCCGTTTGTCGCTCGCCCGGTCGGACGTAGCGCCGGTCTCCGCGGCGGGACCGGGATCGGTCGTGGTGCTCAAAGGATCACTTTTCCTGTAAAGGGTTGTGGTCAGTCGCTCGGCGAGGAGCCGGTTCCAAGCATCATCACCGTACGTCGGCGCCGGATCGGTCGATGCGGCAGCACTCCGGACCCGAGCCCGGACCGGCGGCGTGGGGGTCAGCCGGTCCGGCTACTCGGTCTCCATCGGCTGGAGGTAGAGCCACTTCCAGGCGTCGTCGCCGTAGGACGACGGCGCCGCGGTCGACACGGTGGTGTCGTCGGCCTCGCCCCAGGTGAGCTCGCCGGTGGTCGGGTCGAAGCTGGCGATCGAGTCGGTGCCACCGACGGCGGCGCGCGGCACCTGGCTGGAGCCACGCGGGTTCGACTTGCTCGGGTCCTCGGTGCAGGAGACCTCCGTGTTGAACGGACGGCTCTCCAGGTCCAGCGGGCTGCGCTTCTTCGTGCTCTCGTAGCCCTGCTTGCACGGCGTCTGGCTGGTCAGAGCCATCCCGAAGTGAGCCTGCGCCAAGCCGGGGTTGCCGACGTCGACGACCGCGAAGCTGCCCTCGACCACGGTCGGGAAGATCGAGAGCAGGTGCTTGAGACCCGGCAGGTTCTTCCGGACGACCTTCCCGGTCACCAGCACCTCGTTGAGGAGCTCGCTGATCTCGACCTCGTTCTGCTCCAGGAACTGACGCAGCTCGACGGAGCTGGCCGAGCCGCTCTCGATCAGCTTGATCAGGTCCTTGTTGGAGCCCGCCAGCGTGCCGGTGAACAGCTCCAGGTCGGACGCGAACGACTTGATCGCCGAGCTGCTGTCCAGCTGTCCCTGGAGGACGGTGTTGCTGTCCCGGATCAGCTGAGTGGTGAGCTCGAAGTTCTGGTCGGCGGTCTCCACGAAGGCCGTGCCGGTGTCGATGATGGTCTGCAGGTCCTGACCGGTGCCGGCGAAGCTCTTGCCGAGTTCGTCGACGGTCGTCGTGAGCGCCTCCTGGTCGACGGAGTTCACCGTCGTGGCGACGTCCTCGAGAAGCTTCTCGGTCGGCAGCGGCGTGGTCGTGGCGGCACGGGCGATCTCCGACCCGTCCTCCAGGTAGGGCGCGCCCTTGGACTGCGGCTGCAGCTCGACGTACTGCTCACCGACGGCCGAACGGTTGCCGACCACGGCGAGGCTGTCTGCCGGGATCTCGTCCTGCCAGTCCTTGTCGATCTTGAGGGTCACGTCGACCCCGGTGCGGTTGAGCACCAGCTCACCGACCTGGCCGATCTTCACGCCTCGGTAGTCGACCTCGGCATCCTCGTAGATGCCGCCGGACTGGGCGAAGTGGGCGACCACGACGTAGTGGTCCTTGACGAACAGGGCCCCCAGGCGGGCATAGCGCGCACCGACGAAGCTGACCCCGACGAGGGTGATCAGCAAGAAGACCATCAGCTGCATCTTCGTCCGGCGGGTGATCATGAGACGCCCTCCTGGTGGGTGTTGCTCGAGGTGCTCAGCGCCGGGATCATCAGCGAGGTCAGACCGGGGTCGAGCTCCTTGCTCAGCTCGTCATAGGTCACCGCGTGCGTCCCTGGGGTCGCACCGGCACGGCAGAACAGGATCAGGACGCACCCGGAGCCCTCCTCGGCGGTGCTGCCGCCGCTGGCGGGCGGGGCCAGCCCGAGCCCGAGAAGACCCTCGAGGGTCTTGCCGATGGATCGGAGCAGGCCCGTCACACACTCCGCGGGCGCATCCGACTGTCCGGTCAGCGCCTCCTGGCAGGTGTCGATGGCGCCGGCCAGCCCGCCCTCGTTGCAGACGTTCGTGAGGCTGTTGAGCCAGTCGAGAGCCGTCTTCTCGTCGGGAAACGTCTTGAGCTTGCGGTTGATCTCGTCGAGACCCCAGCAGACGGTGTCACCGACCCGCGGCGCGTTCTGGAGCAGCGTGTCGAGGTTGAGGTCGAGGGTGACGTCGAGGTTGACGAAGTCACCCTGGTGCAGGTTGCGGGCGGTCTGCGGCGAACCACCGACAGCCGCGTCGACGAACGGATAGGTGAGGATCGTGTTCATCGCCCGGACGAAGTCGTCCCCGGAGTCGGCCAGGTTCGAGAGGACCGGCTGGAGGTCCTTCACGATGCCGATGGTGTTGTCTTTGGACGCCCGGATGACGCGCACGCCGGTGTCCCCGAGCCGCTCGAGGGCCTCGAGCATCTTGACCAGATCGGCGCGCTGCTTGTCGATGCTCGAGAGCGCCGAGGGCAGCTCGTCGAGCGCGGCGTCGATGGAGCCCATCTGCGCGTTGGCGGCCTTCGCCAGCGCATCGAGCGCCTCGATGGCCGCGACGATCTTCTCCTTGTTGTCGTCGAGCTCGCGCGCCAGCTGCTCCACCTGGCGGAGGACGGAGCGGGCCGCGTCCTCCCGACCGGCGAGCGCCTTGTTGAGCTCTGTCGAGATCGTCTTGAGCTGGGCCACACCGCCGCCGTTGAGCAGCAGGCTCAACGCGCTGAAGACCTCTTCGATCTCCGGGTTGCGGCCCGTCTGCGACAGCGGGATGGTCGAGCCGTCGTCGAGCTTGGTCGGCTCGGGCTCGGCGGGGCGCTCCAAGGCGACGAACTTCTCGCCGAGCAGCGAGGTCTGCTGGATGGAGGCCCGCGCGTTGCTCGGCAGGTTGACGTCCTTCTTGAGCAGCATCTCTACGGTCGCGACGCCGTCGTCGAGCCAGACCTTGTCGATCTTGCCGACGTCGATGTCCTCCAGCTTGACCGTCGACTGAGGCACCAGGTCGAGGACGTCCTGGAACTGCGCCGTCACCGAGATCGCGTCGTCGCCGGCGTCCACGCCACCCGGGAGCGGGAGGTCGTAGACGGAGAAGGTCCCGCAGCCGGTCAGCACCACGGCGCCGACGACCACGCCGACGAAGGCTTTGAGGGAGCGCTTCAGCATCATTCCTTCACCTCCACCAGGCCGCCGAGCGACATGTCGTAGGGGACCCCGTAGGACGAACCTGTGCCGAGACCGATCGCCGCGGACCGGTTGAGGCCCGGCAGCTGCCGGATCTGGGAGCAGGTCTCGGCGCTGTTGCCGTTCGTCGCCTGGTCGATGAGGCTGCACAGGAACGACGCCGGGTTCTCGAGGATCTCATCGAGGACCATGGTGATGTTGGCGTTGGTGTCGAGCGTGCCGGTCTCCGGGTTGTAGGCCAGACCCAGGTTGTTGAGCGCCAGCGGCGCCGTCCGAAGGCTCTCGTCGAGCGCCTTGCGCTGCCGCACGAGCACCTTCGCGATCCGGTTGAGGCCCTGGATGTCCTCGCGCAGGATCGCCTTGTTGTCCCTGACGAACTGGGTGACCTTGGTCAGCGCCACCGAGAGGTTCTTCATCGACGCGGCGAGCTCTTCGCGCTCGCCCTCGAGCATCGAGGAGACCTCCGCGAGGGCCTGGGCGAAGTCGCGTACGGTCTTGTCGTTCTCAGCGAGGGTGCCGACAAAGCCTTCGAGCTGCTCGGCTGAGTTGAAGAACTGCTCGTCGCGGTTGTCGAGCGTCTTGGTCAGCTTGCCGAGGTCGCCGACGGTCGAGTTGATCTTCTCGCCCTGCCCGCCGAGGTTCTTCGCGGTCTGCTGCAGCAGGTCGGTGAGAGCGCCGTTCTTGTTGGCGCCGTCCGGGCCGATCGCAACGACCAGGTCGTCGACGCTGGAGTAGATCTGGTCGAGCTCGACCGGGACCGAGGTCTTGTCGGTGCTCAGCACCGCGCCGTCGGCCAGCTTCTTCCCGCCGTCGTACGCGGGGGTCGCCTGGACGTAGCGGTCGCCGACGATCGAGGGCGAGATGACCACGGCCTTCGCGTCCGCAGGCAGGTGGACGTCGCTGTCGTACGTCATGGTGACCTTGACGTCGGTGCCGTTCGGCTCGACGTTGGTCACCTTGCCGACGGCGACACCGAGAACGCGCAGGTCGCTGCCCTCGTAGAGCGAGACGGTGCGCGGGAAGTGCGCCACCAGGGTCTTCTCGCCGGTGTCGCGCACCAGCGCCCACACTCCGACGCTGAGCACGAGCGCGCCGATGATGATCGGGACGATCACCTTGTTCATGTTCATGCCGCCACCCCCGTAGCGCAAGCGCCAGAATTCGGACGCGGCGCCGTGTTGATCCTCATGTTCACTCGCTGACGCTCGTTCACGGGGTCCTCCCTCCTGTGAGAGCCGGGACGGGAGGCATGTTCTGGATGTAGGTGTCCCACCAGGGGCCGTTGCCCAGGGTGTTGTTGAAGACCTTGTAGAACGGCGCCAGCAGCTGCAGCGACTTCTCCAGGCTCTCCTCGTTCTTCGTGAACACGTCGAGGATCACGTCGAGGCTCTCGAGTGCGGGCTTGAGGTCGGCTCGGCTGTCATCGACCAGCTGGGAGAGCTCCTTCGAGAGCTGCTGGGTGGAGATGAGCAGGTTGTGGACCGCCTCCCGGCGCTCGACCAGCGCCGCGAAGAGCTGGTTGGCGTCGTTCATCAGGGTGATGAGGTCCTCGTCGCGCTCGTCGAGCACCTTGGTCACCCGGTCGAGCTGGGTCAGCAGCGACTCGATGCGCTCGTCCTTGGCGGCCAGGTTGCGGGAGAGGTCCGAGACACCGGTGAGGGCGGCCTGGAACTCCTCCGGCGTCGACCGGGTCAGGTCGGCGAGGGTGGTGAGCGCCGCGGCGAGCTGATCCTTGTCGATGTTGGCGGAGGTGTCGGCCAGACCCTCGAAGGCCTCGACGACGTCGTAGGGAGACTCGGTGCGGTCCACCGGGATGGTCGCGCCCGCCCGCATCTGGCCCTCTCCAGCCGGCTGCAGCTCGAGGAACATGTCACCGAGCAGCGTCTTCACCCGTACGCCGGCCCCGGAGCCCTCGCCGAAGTTGACCTTCTCGCGGATCTTGAAGCCGACCTTGACCTGGTTGCCGTCGAGCTCGATCGAGTCGACCTTGCCGACCCGGACACCGGCCACCCGGACCTCGTCACCGGTCTTCAGACCACCGGCCTCGGAGAAGTTGGCGTAGTAGGTGGTGCCGCCACCGATCAGCGGCAGGCTGTCGGCCTTGAAGGCCATCACCATCAGCATGAGGAGGACGGCGATCGAGACGGCGCCGATCTTGACAGGGTTACGTTCGCGGAAGGGAATCATCCGAGGTTGCACCTCGCTTGACCGGGCCTGTAGAGGTCGATGAACTGGTCCTTGCCATCAGCGTCTCGGATCGTGCCGCGCAGACCGCAGAGGTAGAAGTTGAACCAGCCGCCGTAGGTCGCCGTCGCACCGATCTTGTCCAGCTTGATCGGCTGGAGCTGGAGGGCGTCGTCGAGCTGCTTCTTGTCCTTGGCGACCTCGTCGGAGAACCTCCGGGCCTCGCGCAGGTCGTCCAGGAGCGGGTCCTTCACATCGTGCACCAGGTCGGCGGTCTCCACGGAGAGCGCCGAGATCTGGTCGAGCGACCCGAGGATCGCCTCGCGGTCGTTGTTGAGCCCGCCGACGAAGTCACGGAAGGTAACGATCAGCCTGGAGAGCTCCTTCTCCCGGTCGCCCACGTGCTCGAGCACCTCGGTGAGGTTGTCGATCAGGGCGTTGATGATCTGGTCCTTCTCGGCCAGCGTCGAGGTCAGCGAGGCCGTGTGGGAGAGCAGGCTCTCCAGCGTGCCGCCCTCGCCCTGGAAGACCTGGACGATCTCGTAGGAGAGGGTGTTGACGTCGTTGGGCGACAGCGCCTGGAAGAGCGGCTTGAACCCGTTGAAGAGGACCGTCAGATCGAGCGCCGGGTGGGTCTGTCCGACCGGGATGGTCTGGCCCTCCTGCATGGCCGACGCGTCGCCCACCAGCTGGTTGGTCAGCGCGAGGTAGCGCTGGCCGATCAGGTTGCGGTATTTGATCGTCGCCTCGGTCGTGGTCGCGATCTGCTGCGCGCTGTCGACCGTGAAGGTGACCACTGCGCCGCGAGCGTCGTCGGAGATCTCGATGCCCTTGACCGAGCCGACCTTGACCCCGGCGATGCGTACGTCGTCACCCTTGTTCACGCCGGTGACATCGGTGAAGACCGCCTTGTACTCATCGGTCCGGCCGAACGTGACGTTGCCGATCGTGATCGCGAGCAGAGCGGTGGCCAGCGTCGTGACGATGATGAAGACGACCAGCTTCCAGAAGTCCTGGAAGGTCTTGGCGTCGAAGAGCTTCGTTGCGCTCATTCGTAGCTCACCTCCGCTCCACGCGCGGCCGGACCGAGCATCAGCGCGCCGAGGTCGGGGACCTCGTCTGCGCTCATGCCCATACCCGGGGCGAACAGCTCGTTGATGACATCGGCCTCGGCCGACGTACCGACATAGGACAGGGCCGAGTATTCATTCGACCCGGTGGCGGAGCGCATGACGCCCTTTCCTGTGGGCTCGTCGACGCCGTCGTCCTTGTTCGGGAACGGGGCGAACGGCTTGTCCTGGTTCCACGACGCGTTCGGGAGCTCGCCGCACTGAGGACCGCTGTCCTCGCCGTAGCGCGGCTTGTCCTTGGTCGAGTACGGGCGGGTCAGGTGCGGGAGAGTCTCCAGCGTGATGTGGACGGTGTAGTTGCGGAACACCTCGGTGAACTCGTCGGTCAGGATGTCCATGCCTCCGATCAGGCAGGGGAACATCGGCGCGTAGCGAGCCAGCGCCTGGGTGACCGGCCGGCCGACCTCACCGAGCTGGATCAGCGTGTCTTCGTTGTCATCGAGGAACCCGTCGGCAGTGTTCGAGAAGGCGGTCACATCGGTCAGCATCTTGTTGAGCTGCACCTCGCGGTCCTCGAGCGTGGTCGCGGTGACGATGGAGTTGCGGAGGATCTGGCCGATCTCCGGCAGCACGGCCTGGTAGGTGCCCGAGACCTCGGTGGCGAGCTCGAGGTCCTCGATCAGCGCCGGGATCTCGGGGTTCAGCCGCTTCAGGTAGGAGTCGAGGGTGTCGAGCGACTCGCCGAGCTTGTTGCCACGGCCCTCGAGCGCGGTGGCGAGCGCGTTGAGCGTGTTGTTGAGATCGGCCGGCTGGATCGTCCGCAGCAGCGGGTAGAGGTCACGCAGCACGGCCTGGACCTCGGTGGCCATCTTCGTCTTCTCGATGACGGCACCCGCCTGGATCGACTCGGTGAACTCGGTCTCCGGCGGGACCAGCGAGACGTACTTCTGTCCGAAGAGGGTCTTGGGGAGGATCGCGCCGGTCACGTCGGGGTGGACCTTGCTGATCTCGTCGGGGAACAGCCCCAGGGTCAGCTCGGCGCCCTCGTCGGTCGGCTTCATCTCGAGGACCTCACCGACGATCAGGCCGCGGACCTTTACGTCGGCACGGTCGGGGAGCTGCAGACCGACGCGGTCAGCCTTGAGAGTGATCTCCTCGAAGTCGCCGAACTTGTTGGTGAACTGCGCCCAGGTCAGGGTGAGCGCCGCGAGGACCAGCGCGATGAAGACGACCCCGAGGATCTTCCCCTTCTGCCGGCCCCAGGCGAGGGCCACCGCGCTCCGCTTGCGCGGGCTGGGCACGTCGTGCTCGATGCCGTCACGGCTGAGTGTCTGAGTCATCCCGCCAACCTCACCGTCGTCGTGCTGCCCCAGATAGCCATCGAGAGCATCAGGTCGAGCACGGAGACGGCCACGATGCTCGTACGCACAGCCTTGCCGACCGCGACACCGACGCCGGCAGGACCGCCGGAGGCGTTGTAGCCGTGGTAGCAGTGGATCAGGATCACCACGATCGCGAAGATCAGCACCTTGCCGAAGGACCACAGCACGTCCACGGGCGGCAGGAAGGTGTTGAAGTAGTGGTCGTAGGTGCCGGCGCTCTGGCCGTAGAAGAGGATCACCGTGAACCGGGTGGCGACGTACGAGGACAGCAGACCGACCACGTAGAGCGGGACGATCGCGATCAGCCCGCCGATCATCCGGGTCGTGACCAGGAAGGGCAGCGACGGGATCGCCATCACCTCCAGCGCGTCGACCTCCTCTGAGATCCGCATCGCGCCGAGCTGGGCGGTGAAACCGCAGCCGACCGTCGCCGCGAGCGCGATTCCCGCGACCAGCGGGGCGATCTCGCGGGTGTTGAAGTAGGCCGACACGAACCCGGAGAACGCCGACGTGCCGAGCTGGTCGAGGGCGGTGTAGCCCGAGAGCCCGACCTGGGCTCCGGTGAAGAAGGTCATCGCCAGGATCACACCGACGGTGCCGCCGATGACGGCAAGCGCGCCGGAGCCGAGGGTGACCTCGGCGAGGATCCGGAGGATCTCCTTCTTGTAGCGCCGCAGGGTGCGCGGGAACCACGCCACCGCGCGCAGGTAGAAGCCGAGCTCGTCACCGAGGTGGTCGAGGCTCTTGGCCGGCTTCTCGTAGATCGACTTGATGTTCGCCATTCGTCTCGCCCTCCTAACCGGACTTGCTCGGGATGATCTGCAGGAAGATCGCGCTCATCACGAAGTTCACGATGAACAGCAACAGGAACGTGATGACGACCGACTGGTTCACGGCGTCGCCCACGCCCTTGGGGCCACCACCGGCGTTCATGCCCATGTACGAAGCCACGATCGCCGCGATCAGACCGAACACGAGCGCCTTCGCGAGGCCCTGCCACAGGTCGGCCATCTGCGCGAGCGCGGTGAAGCTGGCCAGGTAGGCACCTGGGGTGCCGCCCTGGATGATGACGTTGAAGACGTACCCACCCATGACGCCGACGATCGAGACCAGGCCGTTGAGGAAGACCGCGATCATCATGCAGGCGAGAACCCGCGGGACCACCAGACGCTGGATCGGGTCGATGCCCAGAACCATCATCGCGTCGAGCTCTTCACGGATCTTCCGGGCACCGAGGTCGGCTGCGATCGCCGAGCCGCCGGCGCCTGCGACCAGCAGGGCGGTCGCGATCGGGGCGGCCTGCTGGACGACCGCGAGGACCGCGGCCGACCCGACGAAGGACTGCGCGCCGAACTGGGCCACGAGGCCACCGACCTGCAGCGCGATGACCGCACCGAAAGGGATGGCGACCAGCGCGGTCGGGACGATCGTCACCGACGCGATGAACCATGCCTGCTGGATGAACTCGCGGAACTGGAAGGGACGCCGGAAGACGGCTCGCCCCACATCCAGCGCGAACGCGAAGAGCGAGCCAGCGGTCCCGATCGGCTTCAGGACCCTGGCGGCGGTCAGGGATGACATCAGTAAGGAGCCTTCGTCGGATCAGCTTTCATGCCACCCGGGGCCATTGCCGCATCTGCCTGGAACGAGCCTGGAGGCGGGGTGACACCGTTCTCCCGGCACCAGGCGCCCGGCGGACGCTGGTATTTGCGGGGGATGCCGTTGGACGGCTCGAGCTGCATCGGGATCGGTGGGAGCGGCGGCAGACCCATGTCCTTCTCGGCGGCCAGCTCGTCGGCGTCCTTCTCCTCGGACATACCGATCGGGCCGATCGTCTGGGCGTTGAGGAACTGCCGCACGACGGGCTCCTCGGAGCTGAGGAGCATCTCGCGGGGACCGTACATGGCCAGGTGCTTGTGGTAGAGCAGGCCGATGTTGTCCGGCACCGTACGCGTCGAGTTGATGTCGTGGGTCACGATCAGGAACGTCGCGTCGATCTGCGCGTTCAGGTCGATGAAGAGCTG